>JBDSRR010000079.1:0-11316 GCA_039929185.1 Actinomycetota bacterium | reverse complement strand
CGCTCCCCCTCTAAGGAGGCGCGTCTCACAGAATATTCCAGGTGTTTCGTATGAACCCGCCCGTTACGAGGTCAGACCTCGTAACGGGTTGCGACGGCGTCCCAGTTGATCACATTCCAGAAGGCCTCGATGTATTCGGGGCGCCGGTTCTGGTACTTGAGGTAATAGGCGTGCTCCCAGACATCGAGTCCAAGTAGAGGCGTCTTGCCTTCGATCAGTGGCGAGTCCTGGTTGGCAAGGTTGGTGACCGCGAGCTTGCCGCCGTCCACAACCAGCCAAGCCCATCCGCTGCCGAATTGCAGAGTGGCGGCGGCGTTGAACTTCTCAGTGAATTCCTTGAATGAGCCGAAGTCCTTCTTGATGGCATCGGCTAGCGCCCCGGTCGGTTCTCCGCCTGCCTCAGGACCTAGGACTGTCCAGAACAAGGAGTGGTTCGAGTGGCCGCCGCCATGATTGCGGACAGGGCCCTTGATGTCGTCGGGCACCGAAGAAAAGTTGCGCAACAGGTCGTCGACATTTTCGGTGTAAAGATCCTTGCCTTCGATAGCAGCGTTCAGCTTGTCGATGTATGTCTGGTGGTGTTTGGTGTGATGTATCTCCATCGTTGTCGCATCGATGTAAGGCTCGAGAGCGCTGTAGTCGTAAGGTAGCGCCGGGAGTTCGTACTTGCTCATGATGTCCCTCCTTGAGTTGGGGCCGAGATTTGGCTTGGGGGCCGAGTCTAACGTTCTATTTGCAGAAGAATTTAGTTTGGCGGGATGTTTTGGTTCAGACTGAAGAAGTTGTCGGGATCGTATTGTCGTTTTAATGTCTTTAGCCGATCGTATTTGGCAGAGCCGTATGCCTGTCGTATCCGATCTTCACCTTCATCCATCAAGAAGTTCACATAAACGCTTGTGTGATGTGGTTCGAGCGCTGTCCAAAAGTTGCGAGCCCATTCGCGCTCTGCATCGAAGCCTTCGCTCGTTTGGGTCGTTGCGTTGATGTTGAATGTGTGTCCAGCCTTGCGTGCGTTGTACGCCGTTTCATCTTCCCCAACACGGCTGATGGCTCCACCCAAGTGAAAGATGGGAAAGGCCGTCAAAGGAGAGTCGATCCTAAGCGCATGTTCCACTGTGATGTCGATGACCTCGTCGCTAAGAGCGGCAACGTCGCACGAGCGGAAGTAATACCACCAGCCTTTGGGAAAGGACGCATCGAACATCGCCTGGAAAGCGGTGAATGGTTTGGGTGCGCATAGGTCGAACACGGGCTGGCCGAACGCCTTCATGGGGGCTATTACTTTCTCGCCCTCTTCGACGGAACCCGCGTAACAGCAGGCGACGATGACAACGGGCTTGCCGTGCATCTCCTCTGGGATCATGGGCATCGCAGGTGCCTTGCGGTGGACCACTATCGTCGTAAGCTCATCGGGAACGTCTTTTATCCACTCGCGGTAAAAACGCAGAACTTCTGGTGAGCGGTCCATGGGCCAAGCGATCGGTCCGGCCAGTACTTCGGGACCGACGGGATTCATACGAAACTCGAATTCGGTGACGATGCCAAAGTTGCCGCCAGCACCCCGAACCCCCCAGAAAAGGTCAGGGTTCTCAGTTGCGCTCGCCTTAAGGAAAGAGCCGTCGGCGATAACCATGTCTACAGAAAGAAGTTGATCGATAGTGAGGCCATATTTGCGCATCAGCCAGCCGATGCCGCCCCCTAGAGTCAGTCCGGCGAGCCCTGTATGGGTCACGATTCCTGCAGGGACCGCCATGCCTAGAGCCTGGGTCGCGCTGTCGAGTTCACCCAGTAGGACCCCTGCTTGAGCTCGAACCGTTTGCTCTTCAGGGTTGATACTTATGCCCTTCATCAAGGACAGGTCGATGACGAGCCCATCGTCGCAAACGGACAGTCCTGGGAAACTGTGACCGCCGCTTCGAACAGCAACCCTAAGGCCGCCTTTGCGCCCGAAGTTCACCGCGGCCTTGACATCAGAAACGTCGAGGCACCTAGCGATCAACGCTGGGCGACGGTCGATCGAACCATTCCATACCTTGCGATGCTGTTCATAGTCTGCATCTTGGGGGCTAATCACCTGACCACTGAAGGCGGCAGCAAAGTCTCGGGTTTCAATCATTGAGCGAGTCTACTGTTACCTTAAGTTGATGGTCAAGAAAACCTACCTTGCGGTATTCATCGTGTTGCTTTCATCTTGTTCGAGCCGTCTTCCCCAACGGTCCGCAAGTCCGATCCCATCAGTTTCCGTGGCTCCCACGCCATCGGTATCCCCATCTGTATCCCCGTTGGTGATCCCGTCAGATGACGCAGCCTCGATAGCAGCGGCCCTTACGGAAGCCGAAAGGCGTATCCGTTCAGTCTCAACACGGCCTGAAGACATGGCACATATCGCTAAGGTTCAACAACTCTCTTATCGAAAGGTCGTTGCCGCCCCACAATTGAAAGAGGCGGTGCTGCAACTGCTACCAGCCGATCTTCGCCCCGTGGCGGAGGCGAACATCTTGGCTGGCACCGAACTCCGTGCCCTCACCAAGCCAGTTGCGAAGATTCCCGATTGGCGCATCGTCGCGCCGCCTCCAACAGATGAATTGAAGGGTTACTACGTCGAGGCCGAGGCCATGTTCGCCATACCGTGGCGCTATCTTGCGGCCATCCATCTTGTGGAAACTCGTATGGGGCGCATCCGTGGAGTTTCGTCAGCTGGGGCTCAAGGTCCCATGCAGTTTTTGCCGAGCACTTGGAAGAGCTACGGCGAAGGTGACATCAACGATCCACGCGATGCCATCTTTGCGGCGGCTCGTTACTTAAAGGCCAATGGGGGAGATCACGATATCGGCCCTGCCCTTTACCGATACAACCCGACCCAGCGCTACGTCCGTGCCGTTAGCGCTTATGCCGGCGAGATCGAGCGCGACGAACGCGCGTATCTGGCCTACTACCATTGGCAGGTGTACGTCCGCACGACAAACGGTGACGTGCTCCTTGAAGTGGGCTAGGGAGGCGCGTCTCACAGGATTTTCCAGCTGGCGAAATGCAACGCTTCTCGGCCAACCGGGTACGCTTCCCAAGTGAAACCCCTTCTTCTTACCCGTGACGACGTGCGCAACGTCGCCATCATCGCCCATGTCGACCACGGCAAAACGACCCTTGTTGATGCGATGCTTCAGCAGTCGGGGGTTTACCGCGAGAACCAACAGGTGGTCGATCGAGTCATGGACTCGATGGACCAAGAGCGCGAGCGAGGGATCACGATACTTGCGAAACAAACAGCGGTTCATTACGGATCGATCCAGATAAATATCTGCGACACGCCCGGCCATGCGGATTTCGGCGGCGAGGTCGAACGAACTCTTCAGATGGTTGACTCGGCCCTGTTGTTGGTCGACGCCTCCGAGGGCCCCCTGCCACAGACTCGCTACGTTCTTCGAAAGGCCCTTGCTCTCGGTTTGCCGGTGATCCCTGTAATCAACAAGATCGACCGCCCCGACGCTCGCATCGCTGAGGTGCTGAACGAACTCTATGACCTATTTATCGATCTTGATGCGAGCGAAAGCCAGATAGAACTTCCGGTTGTCTATACGAACTCGCGTGCAGGGACTGCCACCACCAACCTTGACGTGCCGGGAGTTGATCTGGGCCCGTTGTTCGAAATAATCACCGAGATCACTCCGGCACCTACCTACGACCCTGAGGTTCCGTTGCAATTCCAAGTCACTAACCTTGCTGCCGATCCGTATGTTGGAAGGTTGGCCATCGGGCGCGTTTGGAGCGGCTCAGTGAAAACTGGGGAAACCGTGGCGGTATGCCGGCGAGATGGGACGATCGTGACAGCACGCATCACCAAGATGCTGGCACACACAGGGCTTGAATATGACGAGATCGAGTCAGTTGGACCGGGCGACATCTGTTCGATCGCGGGCCTGGGCGACATCACCGTTGGCGAAACCGTTGCCGACCCCAATGATCCGCGCCCACTTGCTGTTATGGCGATCGACGAACCGACGCTGCGTATGACGTTCGGAGTTAATACATCGCCGCTTTCGGGCCGCGAGGGAAAATTCGTGACCAGCCGTCATCTGCAAGCGCGTCTAGATCGCGAACTCTTGGGCAACGTATCGATACGGATCTTTCCCACTGGTTCTCCCGAGGTTGTCGAGGTACGCGGGCGCGGTGAATTGCAACTTGCGATCCTCATCGAGTCGATGCGCCGCGAAGGGTTCGAGATTGAGGTTTCCAAGCCCGAAGTCATCACTAAGACTGTCGATGGGAAACTCCACGAGCCGATGGAAGACTTGGTTTTGGATCTGCCCGAGCAATTTTTTGGCGTGGTAAGTCAATCTCTTGCTTTACGGAAAGGGCGGCTCACCAATATGGTCAATCACGGCAGTGGTTGGCTCCGCGCAGAGTTCCGTATCCCTGCCCGAGGACTCATAGGCTTTCGCTCTGAGATGTTGACCCAAACCCGCGGAACGGCCATCATCCACAGCACTTTCTCGGGATATGAACCATGGGCGGGTGAGGTCACCCATCGCATCTCGGGCGTACTGGTTGCTGACAGGCTCGGATCAACCACCTCTTACGCCCTGTATGACCTGCAAGAGCGAGGTGAGTTGTTCGTCGGTCCAAATATTGACGTGTACGAAGGGATGGTCGTTGGCGAAAATGCCCGAAACGAGGACATGAACGTCAACCCAGCCAAAGAAAAGAAGAAGACGAATATCCGCACGCATGCCGCTGACGAAGCCTTGCGTCTAGTGCCGCCGCGTCAGATGTCGCTTGAACAAGCGCTGGAGTTTATCGCAGCAGACGAGTTGCTTGAAGTAACCCCTTCGAAGATCCGGCTTAGAAAGCGCGAGCTCGATCAACGAAAACGATTGCGTGCAAGGCACAACCAACAGGCCTAAATTATATGTGATAGAATTATCACAGATGCAGGGCCCTGGAGGATGATGCTGGAAGATGATCCTGAGGATGATGCTGTTTGGCGGGCTTTGGGAAGTCCGATGCGTCGCAGGCTCTTGGATCTGTTGCGCGATGGACCACTGACCACCGGTGAACTGGCGACACACTTTCCCGATCTAAGCCGTTTCGCCGTCATGCAGCACCTGGGGGTTCTAGAGGAGGCCAAACTCGTGGTTGCTAGGAAGCAGGGCAGGCAGCGGTTCAATCATCTGAATGCAGTGCCGTTGCGAACCATCTATGAGCGGTGGGTCGGAACTTTTGCAGACAGGGAAGCTGAACGTGCCTTGGCAGTAAAGAGATTCGTCGAAAGGAAGGAGACTTAGATGAGCGATGTAAGAGCTGTACGTATCGAAAACGAGATCAAGCTGAACGCTTCGCCAGAGGTCGTGTTCGAGGCCATGACCACGAAGCAAGCCGAATGGTATCCATACAATTACGGTGCAGACCGGTTGAAGCAGATCGTTTTCGAAACAAGAGTTGGTGGCATCTGCTACGAGGACTGGGGCGATGGCGCCGGAACGCTTTATGGCACGGTCGCTTATTACGACTATCCCAAATCAGCTTGCCTGCGAGGACACCTTCGCGGCGGCATCAGTCTCGAGTCTTGGACCAATGTCGAGCCCGATGGCGATGGCTGCATATTGAAAGGCAGCATGGTTTGCTTCGGCGAGATCTCAGAGGAGACAGAAGAGGGCATCCGAACGCATGGCGACCTAAATGCTGTCGAGCCGTATCTGCGAAAGTACGTTGAGAACGTCTAAAGCTCGTTGACCAGGTCGGAAAGAACCGAAGACGCTTTATCTCGTAGTACCGCGTGAGCTAAGCCGTCGTAGGGAGTTGGCTGTTCGTTGACGATGACCAGGCGGGCACCATTGGTAAGTGCAACTTCCGGCAGCGCCGCGGCTGGATAGACGCCAAGAGAAGTACCAACCGCGAAGTACACATCGCAGTTAGACGCGTCGTCATGGGCGCGCTCGATCACGTCTGGATCTAATGATTGGCCGAATGACACGGTGGCCGACTTCAAGATGCCTCGGCATTTCGCGCACGGCGGATCATCTTCGCCGGCTCGCACCCGATCGAGCGCCTGCTCCATGGGTAAGCGGTCCCCACAGGACATGCACATCACCTCTCGCATGGTTCCGTGTAATTCGATAACCAGGTCGGGTGAAGAACCGGCAAGTTGGTGGAGCCCATCGATGTTTTGAGTTGCGAGGCTGTGCATCCGTCCAAGACGCTCAAGGGCAGTGATCGCCTCGTGCCCCCCATTCGCACGCGCATTCCACACGGGGTGAACAAGCCGTGCCGCCCAAGATTTGACGCGGATCTCTCGATGGTTCATGTACCAACTGATGTCTGACATCTTTTCTGCTTCCGGGTTTTTCGTCCAAACGCCATTGGGCCCCCTGAAGTCCGGTATCCCAGATTCGGTCGAGATGCCAGCACCTGTCAAGAAAGCTACCCGGGACGCGTTCGCGACCCAGGCTGCAACCTCCTTCATTTCTGCTTCAAGAAATTGATCAAGATATCCGTGAACTGTGGGGCATTGTCCTCTTGAGCGAAATGTCCGGCGTTGTGGATCGTTGTATGAGGTTGGCCCTTCGTCCCCGGAATGACCGACTGCATAAACACATCGCCGCCCCTGGTGATGGGGTCCGAATCACTGAATGCAGTGATGAATGGTTTCGTCCATTGCGCCAAAGTTTCCCATGCTCGTTTGTTGGGAGCGGCCGATGGATCATCCTGGGTGATCGGAACCAGCGTTGGAAAAACTCGCGGACCAGCTTTGTAGGTGTCGTCAGGGAAAGGAGCGTCGTAGGCAGTTATTTCTCCCAGAGAAAGTTCGCGCAGGCTTCCGCGATCGATAAGTGCCCCAGGGTGAAACTCAGCAGATTCCTGAGAGTAAGCCAACCACCTTATGAACTCCGCAGATGCTGGGATGTCTCCAGTCGGTAGGAACGTATTGCACGCCATCACCTGGCTGAACATGTGGCCAACCTCCGCGACCATGCGCAAGCCGATCAAGCCGCCCCAGTCGTGTCCGACCAGCGTGATGTTGCTTAACCCAAGGTCCTGGATGAAATTAGTCATCCAATCAACGTGATTGCTGTAACTGTGTTCTTCTCGGATAACCGGCTTGTCGGAGCGGCCAAAACCGATCAGGTCTGGGGCGATAGCCCTGAAGCCAGCCCGACTTACCGCGGGTATCACTTTTCTATAAAGGTAGGACCAGGTTGGCTCGCCGTGCATCAAGAGCACCGGCAAGGCATCGGCAGGGCCCTCGTCCACATAGTGCATCCGGAGTCCGTCGAGGTCGGTGAAATTGGGTTTGAAGGGGTAATCAACCAATCCTTCAAAACGTTCATCGGGGGTTCGGAGCGACTTCATCGGTTCAGCATATTAGGCTGGGGCCCGATGCAAAACCGTCCGTTGCCCAGATTGCTCATCCTCGGAAGACAAGCACTTGCTGAGATGTGCATGAGCGCGCCTTCTTTGACCGTTACCGCTGTGGTTGCCAACGTTGAAGATGTCATCGCAGCTGCCGGGAAGGTAGACGTGGTCTTGATCGATTTTGCGATGCCGGGGGCCGAAGGTCTGCAACGTTTGCGCAAGGTAATTGATGCTTCGCCAATGCTTCCTGTGCTTGTGATGATCGACCAGGACGCCGCGTCTGCCATGGCGAAAGCGATGGACGCCGGGGCCGTGGGCTTTGTGCCGCCGGATGCAGATGCCAAGCAGATAGGCGATGCGGTTCAGGTGGTTCTCGCAGGAGGGTCGTATCTCGACCCGACCCTCGCCCTGTCGATGCTCGACCGAGTTGTAGATGGCAAAACTGTTGCGCATCGCGCGTCTGGGTTCTCTTTGAGCACGAGGGAGCTTGAAGTCCTTGGGTTACTTGCCGAGGGCAGGTCAGCTCGACAGATGGCAACTAGCCTGCGGCTCTCCGAGCGCACCATCAACACCCATGTTGCCAATGTGTATAGAAAGTTGGCAGTGTCGAATCGAGTCGAAGCAGTGCGTGAAGCCATCCGGCTTGGTTTGGTTAGTATGCCGGGATGACCTTGCCCGAAGCTTCCCGCGATGAACTGCATGAATTGCTCGAATTGCAAAAGATCGATTCCGTCATCGACCGCCTCCATTCTCAAAGGAGAAATCTTGCCGAGCAGATCGAACTCGAACGCTTAACCGAGTTATTGACGGACCTGGAGCGGGCCATCGGCGAGCAGCACGTTGTCGTCGACGAGGTAGCGGGCCGTCAAAGCAAGTTGGATGATGAGATCGAGATGCTTGCCAACAAGATAACGGTCGAAGAACAGAAACTCTACGCCGGCAACATTCAAACACCCAAGGAACTACTGGCTCTGCAAAGCGAGGTTGAATCGTTGAAACGTCGGCGTTTGGGGCTTGAAGATAGCGACCTTGTGGTGATGGAGGAGCGCGAGGGACATGAAAAGCATTTGGCTGAACTCGAAGAACGAGCAGAAGACCTGCGAGCCCAAGTTGGCATTGCAACCGCTGCAAGAGACACCGCTATGGGCGACCTAAAGCGCGACCTCGATGCCGATGTTGCAAGACGCGAACAGTGGGCGCCACGCATCGGTCAAGAACTTCTTAGTTACTATGAACAATTGCGGACCACCAAAGGTGGCGTCGCTGCTGCTGCCTTGGCTGACGGGACCTGTGAAGGGTGCCACTTGCGCCTGCCTGCCCAAGAATTGAAACGTGTACGTGATTCGACGGGCCTTGTTCATTGCGACGAATGTCGTCGGATATTGGTGGTCACATGAGCGCGCCATATCGTCTTTGGACCGATGGAGGTGCCCGTGGGAACCCCGGCCCCGCTGGCATTGGCGTTGTTCTTAAAGGTCCTGAGGGCGATGTGATCGAAGAGATCGGCAAGACGATTGGCAAGGCGACCAATAATGTTGCGGAGTACGAGGGACTGATCGCTGGGTTAGAACTTGCTGCGAAGCACAAGGTCGCCAAGCTTGAGGTTTACATGGACTCTTTGTTGGTGGTTCAGCAGATGCGCGGCATCTTTAAAGTCAAGCACAAGGGACTACTTCCGCTTTACGACAAGGCAAAGGTCCTGGTTGGCGACTTCGATCAGGTTAGATTGCATGCGGTTCCTCGCGGTGAAAATGCTCACGCCGACAGTTTGGTGAACCAGAGCCTCGACGCTGACCCTGCCTGATGCTGCCCGACTGATGCTGCCTGCCTGATGCTGCCCGACTGATGCTGTTCGACTGATGCTGTTCTTTCATCTCGGGGTTACCTGTGGCATCGTTTTTGCGACCCTGGGTCGGCGCCGCATCGACTATCGCGTTGTCATGCTGGGTGCGATCCTTCCGGACCTCGTAGACAAACCACTGGGACGCCTCTTCTTCGAGGACACGTTTCATAGATCACGGTTGTTCGGTCATACCATCCTCTTCGCAACGGTTTTGCTGCTTGGGTTTCAATTCGTCCTGCGAGGCGATGTTGCACGCAGATGGTTCATCCTTCCCATCGCGGCGGCCATCCATCTTGCGCTCGATGGTATGTGGAATGATCCAGTGACTTTGTTCTGGCCCTTTTTCGGCACTACGTTTCCGCCAGTGTTTGTCGACAACTACTGGTTAGAGGTTCTACAGCGGCCACTGACTCATCCCCTCGAACTCGTAAAAGAAGTTCTGGGTGCGGCCATCCTTATCTACTTGGGTTTCGCGTATGGCCTTTTCGATCGGCTAGCATTCCGACGATTCTTAAGCAGCGGAAAGCTTGAAGAACGCCACATGCCTGTCTGAATTTTGCTCGTTTGGCAGGAAATCGCAGATTCCTTGCAGGACTTTCATGAATGACGTCGAATGTATGGGTAAAGCTAGACAACAGAGAGGAAAGGTTCATGCTGAGACGCTTGCTTATAGTTACCCTGCTCGGGTCGTTGTTGGTCGTACCTGGGAGCGGCCAGGCCAGTATCCAGGGTTGCACGGACCAATCCGAGCCCACGTTCGCTAACTTCATCCGCCCCGACGGCGGCAAGATTCAAGTGCAGTCCGGTCCGACGGGCGTTCTAACCATCACGACCGCAGGAGTACTCCCCTCGGTGTTCATCTCAACCACAGGGCAGATCGAAGTCGAGATTCAGTACGGGTGCCTCAACGCGATGAACTTAGAGGTATACAAGGAAGGCAACTCGACACCGATCTACACGAATAATTGGACCTACGCCTGCGGAGCGGGAACTCAGTTGGATTCAGTCAATATCGGGCTTGACGGCGGCAGCTATTCGTTTCAGCTGACCGGTCTCACGTGCTCAAACAAGCCTCTTCGTGGTGATGGTCATGGTGGCTACGTTGCGGATCCACCGCTCCTGTAGACCGTCGCGGACGACGATTCCTAAACAGCGGGAAGCTTGAAGAACGCCGCCATTTTGTCTAGCCCATCGACCATTCGGGGGCCGGGTCGCAGGATGAGTTCATCGTCCAGCGTCAACACTCGGGCTCGAAGCTGACTAAAACCTGGTCGTGAGGCGAGGGCCGGAGAACTCGTTGGCAGCAGGTAAATGTCGGGGTCCTTTGCCCGGAGTTGTTCAAGTGTCCATCCGACGTACTCGCCATGCTCTGCGTTGGCGACGACCGCTCCACCTGCAGTATTCACCATGTCAGTAGCGAAACCACTAAGCCCGGCACCGGTCAGCGGAGGAAAGAAGGTCTCGAAAAAAACCTTAGGTCTAGTCGGATTCACCGAGCCCCGCATCGACTGAACACGTTTTCGCATATGGGAAACCAGAGCGGTCTTCGGCTGTCCCATCAATCGGGTGATCACGTCCAGGTCGTTTAGTGCATCGTCAACCGAATGGGCCTCGAAAGTGACGACAGCGATCCCTGCATCGCGTAGCTCGGTCTTCCAGGCAGCATCTTTAAAGCCCGACGACATGACGAGGTCTGGTGCCAGTTGCCTTAGACGAGCGACGTCGGGGGTCAAGCCGTCTTTCGAGACCGCCCTTGTAATCGCGGTTGCTTCGGGTGGGTATGTCTCTGCCGCCGAAACGGCGATGATGCGGTCTCCCGATCCTATGGCGAACAAGGTTTCGGTTATGAAGGGAGCGAATGAGGCCACGGTATCGGGGGCGGCGGCGACAGTCGTTGTAACGCCTTCATCGTCCACGATAGTCATAGGAAACGCCGCCTCGACAGGTTTTTCCTTCGTGAGTGCCCATGCACTCACAACCGCCAGCAGGACGACCCCCAACAACAGAGCCAGTTTTCGAATCATCGAGTCTATTATTGACGGTGCAGTTGGCCGGGCGGCCGCGGTCCCGCCTCATTCGAGGTTGGGGTCGAGGAAGGTCCGGGCTCCGAAGAGCAGGATGCT
>JBDSRR010000078.1:0-4662 GCA_039929185.1 Actinomycetota bacterium | reverse complement strand
AGTCAAGGATTCAGGTTAGATTTGTTCCCAACCCCAGCGGGGCATCCGACAGGGGCTAGGGTGCTGAGTTGGAGGCTTCCTCTTCAACGTCGGCCGGGGCTGAATCAGGCTCCGGTTCAGGCTCCGGGTCAGGCTCGACGAAGCCGTCAGAAACGACCTCGATCGTGCCCTTCGCCACCACTTCCGACGGTAGGTGGACCAAGAAACCATGGGTGCCAAGAGACTTGATGGGGTCGGTGATAATGATTTTTCGGCGGTCGAACTCGCTTTCGATAGCCGTTCCGAGCAATTCAGCTATGTCGGCGTTGGTGACAGAGCCATACATATGTCCCTCGGATCCTGCTCTCACCTGGATAGTGAGGCGAGCCCCTTCGATCTTTTGGGCCAACTGTTCAAACACTGCACGATCCCTGGTGTCTTTGGCTGCTCTGGAACGCTGGAGAGACTCAGCCTGCTTCAAGGCACCCTTAGTCGCGATTATCGCCATGTTGCGGGGGATCAGGAAGTTGCGCGCATAGCCGCGGGCAACTTCAACCACTTCGCCTTTTCTCCCGAGCTTTTCAACGTCGGAATTCAAAACGATCTTCATCGCATCACGTATGGCAAAAGCGCCATCTCCCGGGCATTTTTGACTGCCACAGCTACCTCGTGTTGATGACGAACGCAGGTACCAGTCGTGCGACGTGCGCGGATCTTCCCACGGTCTGACACGAATTTACGCATCAGACCGGTGTCTTTGAAGTCGACATAGGCGATCTTGTCTTTGCAGAACAGGCAAACCTTCTTGCGTTGGGGCCGTCCGCCTCTTTTATTGTCTCTGTCTTTACTTCTGGGCTCCGATGCCCGGGGTTCCTTACGGCGTCCCAGCTGATACCTCCTGTTCCTGTGTTTCCGAAACCGATTCGGTCCCCCACTCGCCGGGACCTGTACGTTTGGTCTTATTGATAGTTACGGTTGCCCAACGGATCGATGGGCCAACTTCATCGGCCTGAATCTCGATGGTCGAGCGCTTCTGGCCTTCTTCAGTCTCCCAGGAATGCGATTCCAAGCGGCCATTGACGATCACTCGATCGCCTACATGCAAAGACTCGGCAACATTTTCCGCCAAGCTCGCCCATGCACTGACATTGACGAAACTCGTCTGCTCTACTTTGTCGCCATTACGGTTGGTGTACGAGCGGTTCACCGCTAGTCCGAACTTGACTACAGCCGCGCCTGATGGCGTGTACTTCAGTTCTGGATCACGAGTCAGGTTGCCCGCAACCGTTACGCTATTTGACATCTCTACCACCTCCTCCGGGGGTTCCCCGGTGTCTTAGGGCGTCCGAACGATCTTCGCACGGACGTATTCCTCTCCGATTTCGAAGAGGCGGTCGAGTTCGCTGATCAAGGTCGGATCTGCCTTGAAAGAGGCAATCACATAGTGACCCTCAGTGAGATGGTTGATCTGGTATGCGAGGCGACGCTTGCCCCACACATCGAGATTTGCCATCTCACCTTTGGTCTCGATGACCTTGGTGAACTTGTCGACCGCTTGCTGGATGGCAGCTTCTTCTAGTTGCGGGTCGACGATCACGACGGCTTCATAGTTACGCATTCAGTTTGCCTCCTGTGGACATCCATCTCCGTAGGTGGCCCCTGTGGCCCCTGTGGACAGTGGAAGGCCCTTGACCCCATTGGTCAAGAGCAGGGTGCTTGAGTAAGCCGTGAAATCGTACCAGCGACTAGCGTTAGCGTCCATCGCAACAAACTATAGGACCGACCTATGACAACTT
Source organism: Actinomycetota bacterium (assembly GCA_039929185.1). GTDB lineage: Bacteria > Actinomycetota > CADDZG01 > JAHWKV01 > JAHWKV01 > JBDSRR01. The sequence continues at coordinate 2,887 of JBDSRR010000078.1, read as the reverse complement.
TTGCTCAGTTTGGCCAGGTCGGGAAGAAAAATCAGGAAAGTTTCTCTTCGCCGACAGCGACGACCATACGATGACCCCAAGGGCGGTCGCTCGCAGCAGCACTGACAACTCGAAAAGGCCCTTCCACCCAGGTGCCGGTGAGTCGAATACGGTGAACCAATAGAAGCCGCAAACATAGACGGCAAGGTCAGTGGCGAAGTAAAAGAGCGCGTACCGCCAAGGGACGTTCAGCAAAACTAGCAACGGAACGAGCCAAAGGGTGAATTGCGGCGAATTGACTTTTGAAGTGATCAGGAATATCGCAAGGATCCCAAGACCGGTCGCAACGACCGGATACCCATCTTCTTGCAACCGACGCCGCCATCCTTTCAGCAGCATCAACGCGCTGCCGAGCCCGAACATCACGAAGCTTGCGATCGAAACAAAGTCGCGATAGCCCGTTTGTCCCGGATCCCACCAAGTCGTTGGAAACAAAACCCGTCCGTGATGTTGGATCCAATACCAGACCGTACCGAAATCGGGATACCGTTTCGCATGAAATAACCACACACCAAGCCAGCCATTGGTGTCTGGTGCTCTTAGCTCGACCTCGGTCGCGATCTGACTCCATCCGGGGTTGTCGAACAATGGCGAAACTCCGTTCGACAACACCACCCATGGAACGTTGATAGCCACATAAACCCCCAGAAACACAAGCACCAGACGAGTCGCGCCGATACGATCCTTTAGCGCGATGCGGTGAAGAACCGCTCCCGGCAGCAAGAACGCCGGAAACAACTTTGCACTTGCACCAGTGGCCAGAGCCAAACCCGACTTGGCATTCGTAGATCGCTCAAATGCAACTAGTCCCCAAGTCGCGAACGCAACAGCGATGAGGTCCCAGTTGTGAAACGAGTAAAGGATCAACGGAGTCCCGATCGCCCACAACATAAGGCGCTCAGCGCTTACGTGCCGGCGAAGGAGCAGGGTAGTCATAAAGGCGAACGGAGCGAGCAGCACCGATGTCAAATGGAAATACCCCACGTCGCTATTGACTCGAAACAGCCCTCGCAAGAGCCTGCCTACGACATCCATGAACATCCCGGTCAAGACTGGATACTCAAGTTGAACATCGCGATAGGGAACAAGCCCGCGGCTGATCCCGCGAACACCAAAAAGCGGTTGGATGTCGTTATAACAAAGGTGGCTGTACTGAAAGTTATCTGCCCACGGATGCAGAACGCATTGAACTTTCAACAGATAGCCCAGTCCCAGCCCAACTGCGGTAGCGCCCAAAGCTAAAGACAACGGCGCTACGGACCTAAGACGATGCAAGATTCCTACGGGCCCTTCGGTGGAGGGGGAGATGGCGATGGTGATGGGCTCGGAGATGGACTTGGCGACGGACTTGGCGAAGGTGGTCTGTTCGTGTGTCTCGCAGATGGCGACGGCGATGGGACCGGGGACGGGACCGGGGACGGAGTGGGGCTTGGCAGGCAGTTTGAAAGGTCTGGTTTCGGAGTCGCGGTCGCGACAGCACTCGGACATGGTGTCGGAGATGGCTTCAACACCTCGCCAAGCAATTGCGGTTCAAAGAAATCGGTCGACTTGATACCTTTTAGGGCGGCGGTCATGAACTCCTTCCAGATCGTCGCGGGGAAGGACCCTCCGGTAACGCGCCTGCCATGAACGTTGGTCATCTCGGCAATCTTGGGCGGCGTTCCAGTGGGAGGAAAGCCCATCCAAACCACCCCGATCAATTCAGGCGTGTAACCAGCGAACCAAGCGTCGACATGGTTCTGTGTCGTGCCCGTCTTGCCCGCGGCAGGGCGCCCGATCTTCGCCCCCGTTCCGGTTCCGCGCCGGATATTTTCTCTTAGGGCCATATTCACGGTGTCCGCGATGTTTTCGGATATGACCTTGTCAAGTTTGGGTCCCCGCTCGGCGATCACCCTACCCTCCGGGGTGACAATCTTGGTGATCGTCAGCACTTGCGGACGTTGACCGCGTCCAGCAAACGTTGCATACGCTCGCGCGAGCGCGATGGGCTGAACAGGCGTGGTCCCTAAGGTGAGAGCGCACCCGAAGTCCTGCTTTGGGACGGTCAACCCAAGTTTGTCGCTCATCGCGGCGAACTTTCTCGGTCCGACCTTGTCCATCATTTGGGCAAATACTGTGTTGGCTGATTTCACGGTGGCGTCGAGAACTTCCAAAGATCCGAGCGACTCATTATCGAAGTTAGACACCTTCCAAGGAGTTCCATCTTTATTGCGGCACTGCTTTGACGTTATCTCAAGTTCTGCCGGGGCAGTAAAGACGGATCTCACCGACAGACCTTGGTCAACGAAAGTAGCCAGCGTGATCGGCTTAGCCGCTGAACCAGCCGGGCGTCCCGAGTTCTTCTGACCTGCAACGGCTGCCGCGAAATTAAAGTCCCGCGCACGCGCTACATCGTCGACATTACGGCCCCCAACCATTGCCCGAACATTTCCCTGTGGATCCATCGCTACGAGCGCTACCTCGGGATCGTCAGGTTTGTCCATGACTTTGCGGACCGCCGCCTCCGCGGCATCTTGCATCCTTAGATCTAAAGTCGTATGAACTGTCAGGCCTCCAAGTAGTAGGTCCTTTTCCGAGATCTTGAACTCGTCGCCCTCAAGACTGCGCCTTACGAATTCAACGAAATAACCGGCTCGCGGGCTGTCGAGGTCGGCGCTGGCCGAAGCCTTTTTGATATTGGCCAATAGATCTTGACGCTTGGTCGCCGCTCGCTGTTTCTCATCGATGAAGTCCGCCGCAACCATGTCCTTCAGAACCTCATCGCGTATCGCCACTGCGGCTTTTGGATCCCTTTCCTTTTGGAACCGCTGCGGGGAACGGATGACTCCCGCAAGATAGGCGGCTTGCC
>JBDSRR010000077.1:0-15882 GCA_039929185.1 Actinomycetota bacterium | reverse complement strand
GAGGCTTCGTCGGCCCAGTGCACGTCCTCGCACAACAGAACCAGAGAGGTTTTCCTGGTCACCGCGCCGAGCAGCGTCCGGATAGCACCGATGTAACGAAATTTCAGGGCTTCGGGATCGATGCCCGCGATGCGCCCTTTGTCGGCTTCGTCAAGCGGCAGCGTCAGAAGATGCGAAAGAAAGACACGTAGGTCGCTCCGAGACTCCTCCGGTAGGTCCGCGAGCGAACCCACCAACGCCTCCCGTGTTTCATCAGGCCCGGCCGAACCGGGGACGCCGAGGATCGATCGAATGACGTCGAGCAGCAGGTGGTACGGAAGGTTGCGTCCAAATGAGAGGCAGTGGCCTTCAGCCCATTTCATTGGCCCATGAGACCCATCTCCTGATGCTGCGTGCGCTTTGAGCTCCGAGAGCAGACGGGTCTTGCCTATCCCTGGCTCACCAATGACGCATACCGGCCGGCCTCGGCCTGCCCTGACGACCCCGAGCAGCGTTACGAGGCGCTCGAGATCTTCATCACGACCCACCATCGGGCTATCGAGTCCGGCCAAACCACGCTTTCGTCCAGGCTCGTCCTTCGCCTTTACGACTTCGTACGCCTGCACCGGCTCGCTCTTTCCTTTTAGATCCAGCCGACCGAGATCGTTTACCTCGAAGATCGGTGCGATGAAGCGGTAGGTGTCGGCAGTGATCACGACCGTCCCCGGCTGGGCGGCAGCCTGCATCCTCGCCGCGACGTTGACCGCGTCGCCGAGCGCTGTGTGCTCGTACCTCAAGTCGCTCCCAACTCTGCCGGCCATTACCAGCCCGCTGTTGATCCCAGCGCGGATCTGAAACTCGATCCCCTCAGACTCCTTGAGCTGCCGCGCGTACTCCTCGATGCCTGCGACCATGTCGAGCGCGGCCCGCACCGCGCGTTCGGGATCGTCCTCATGCGCGACGGGCGCTCCGAAGAAAGCTAGCATCGCGTCCCCCTGCAGCTGCGCGACCGTTCCCTCGTAGCGATATATGGCTTGGGACATCAGGTCGAAAGCCTGGTTGATGATCGCCGTCCAATCTTCCGGGTCGATGGTCTCCATCAAAGCCGTCGAGCCCACGACGTCGGCGAACACTGCAGTGACCGGTTTGCGCTCCCCCGAAAGTTCGGCGGCAAGCATCTTGTCAACGAGTGGCTTGGGAGCCGCAGCAGCAATTCGGGCGCGCCGCAACTCGTCTTCGGGGGTCGGCTGCGCGACTGGTTCAGTCATGGTCAAGACACATTATCGCGCCCCGGCCGCCAGACCCATTATCGACCTGCCTTCGATCGGGTTTTTCTAAAGCCGGCTAGTGCAGCCGCCATCAGCCTGGTCTGCGCGCACTGTTCTCGGGCCACCCTCGTGCAGGCTAGCGTGCTAGCGTCCAACTCGGAAGCCGGTGGCGGCGCGATGCCATCTGCATGCCGTCAGAATTGACCTCCCTCGAACGCAGCCAGTCCTGAAGCATGGAATTTCAATTTTTCAATGAACGTCGTCAAGGATTCGCTCAAGGACGATGGCTAGACCATCATCGACGGCGTCAAGAGCGACCTCGTCCGCAGCCCCTTTGACTGCATCGGGCGCGTTGCCCATTGCAACTGAGTGCCCAGCCCAGGACAGCATCTCAATGTCATTCGTCATGTCGCCGAAAGCGATCACTTCCTGCGACCGAACCCCGAGACTCTCGCAAAGCCATGCAAGGGCAGAAGCTTTCGTCACTCCTTCCGCTGTGATCTCGATGAAACGCGGGTCCGAGAGCGTGACGTGGACATCGGTTTCTAGAACCGCCCCAGCCCTTTCCCGCAGTGGCCCCGATTCCAGTCCAGGATGGCGCGCAACCAGTTTCGCTATCGAATCAGGCTCTTCGAGAACGTCGCAGAGGACGCGTATTGGTGGTTCGTGATCCAGCAGCGGTCCCGCCAGGGATTCATAAGCGGGTTCTCGCCCAAAGCCGTTTTCCTTTTCCCAGTGAAAGCAAATGCCGGGAAGTTCTTTGCGGAGTTGTTCGACCACACGAAAAACGGTCGGGCGGTTCAGGGGCCAGACCTTCACCACTTCCTCTTTGTCGAGATCGTAGATCAAAGCGCCGTTCAAGCAGATAGCGAAACCATCGAGGCTGGCATTCTCCGCTACCCATTTGATACTCCGAGGGGCTCGAGCTGACACGAGCGCAACCTTCAAGCCAGCTTCGATCGCAAGCCGCAGAGCTTGCCTCGTTCGAGTTGTGATCTGCGAATCAACGAGCAACGTCCCGTCGACGTCTGTGGCCACAAGGCGGAACACTTCAGGGGTTGGCGATAAGCAGCGCGGCAACAGCCTCCAGGAACTCATCGGGAATGAATGGTTTTTCAAGGAACTGCTGAGCGCCATCGACAAGGGCAGCGTCTCGATGAGTGCTCCCAAAAGCACTGACCACAAGTACCGGCGTAGCCGAAGTCACTTGCAGCGACCTCAGTCGCTTAAGCACCGTCAAACCGCCTCCCCCCGGCAATCCGAGATCGAGAACAACGAGGTCTGGAACTTCCTGGCGCGCAATGGCGATAGCCACGACGGCATCAGACGCAGTCAGTGCGGTGTATCCAGAACTTTCGAGAAGGGAAACCATCAATTTAGTGATGTCCGAGTCGTCCTCAACGATCAGGATCTTTGGATTCAAGTAAAGGGACCCCTAACGCCAATCCATGGTGACGACCTCGATTGGGTCGGCAATGCCCTTGACCTCTACCGTGCGTGGTTCCGATACAGTCCACAAGGATCCAGCCGACTCGACGGTTGAAACACTGGCGACTATCTCGCCGCCCTGGGCAAGCGCACCAACGCGGGCAGCGAGGTGAATACCCCTACCCTGGTAGTCCTCGCCTTTCTTAGTAGTTTCGGTTTCATGCAGTCCGATGCGAACCCCAGGCGCAAACCCGTGTAACCGGCGGTGATCCCCCAAGGCCCGCTGTATGGCGACGGCGCACTCGACTGCGGATGAAGGCGTCTCGAAGGCCACGACGAACCCATCGCCCACCTGCTTTACTTCTTCGCCTTCGTGCTCGGCAAACAACATCCGAAGTGCTTCATCATGCCACCGCAGGAGGTCTTCCCATGCCGAATCGCCCATGGCTTCGACCAGGTTCGTTGACTTGACGATGTCGGTGAACATGAAGGTCTTCGTAGTCCTGACGCCCGCCACAGATTCCTGGGGCAAAAGTCGCGCATCCGGCAAAGCACCCAATCTGATGAAGGTTGACCGCGCGGCCCTGAACTCCATGGCTGCTGCTTCGGGATCTCCTTGAGCCGCATAGATCTTGCCGAGAAGCACGTGCGCTCTTGCGACCTCGTACGGTATCTGAACGTCCTTCCATAAACGCTGAGAATTAGCCGCCGATCGCTCCGCCTCCGGAAAGTCGCCCTCTTGCAACTGCAGTGATCCGCGGGCCCAAGCTGCTGAGGCCAAAAGAGCTGTGGATCCAAATTTCTGTGCGACCGCATCCATCTCATCAGCTGCGGTTCGCGCAGTGTCCAAGTCAGAAGCTGCGAGCGCGATCTCGACCTGAGAAGGCAGCATGTGGGCGCGATCTAGACTAGCAGCGCTCTCATCAGCAAGCGCACGCCTTATCGACGCTGCAGCCGCATCTACTTTTCCTGCAGAGAGGAGTCCGAGCGCAAGACCAGGTTGCGGATTCTTGCCAAGCTCGTATGCCTGATTGAACGACTCGTTGGCTCCGCTGAGATCGCCTTGTTTCAGCCGGACCATTCCGATTTCATAGAATGCCCATCCCACTGCGAACATGAAATAGTCCTTCAGTTCCACCGACGCGAGCTTGGCCTGCTTCTCTGCCTCCGTCCAATCGCCCTTGAGACGGATGATTTCGGCGCGGTGAACACGGCAAAGCCCCGGGAACCCATGAACCGCCTGACGTTCACACCACCTAGACGCGGCCTCGGTCCAGTCGCTGGCGCGACGATAATCGGCGAGATTGGCACACGCGCCAATCGTGCAGCAATAAACGATCCCGGTATAGCGATTGCTGAGTTCTCCTGCAACCGCGGCCATCGTGGCTTCGTCTAAAAGTTTCAGGCCATCTTCTACGTCGCCTCTCTTGATAAGGGCTATGGCCTCATTCTGGATGCCAAGCACCTCAAGATCTCGATCACCAAATTTTTGTCCCGCCTCTACAACCTTCTTGCCGAGAGCAATCGCTTCGTCGAACTGGCCCGTCTCGAGCAACATCGTGGCCTGCACCTCGTAAAGCCAGCCGTGGTCAACCGAATCCGGTTCGCCCTCTAGGAGCTGCGATGCACGACTCATCCACCCCATCGCCATCGTTTCAGAGTTCTTGCCCAAGTGGTCCCAGAACAGAAGCAGAGCAACGCGCGCCGCCTGGCCCTTCAGGCCCGCTGCAATGAGGTCGGCGAAGGCTTCCTCACGGGTATGAAGCGCCCGTTCGGGCTTACCGATCCACCAAGCCGAATCGGCAAGTTGCATTAGGTCAGTCGTATCAAGCTTCCCGATTCGCTGAGCGCCATCAAGATTGTCGAATGCCCCCTGCCACTCATTGCGCCCGGCCGCAGCACGGCCAGCCTCTAGCAAGTCTTCAAATGGACTCTCAGTTTTCATATCAGTCATTGCATTGTATTACCTAGGGCCGAAACTCGATCAATTGAAAATAGTTGCCGTCGGGGTCTATGAACGTCGAGATGGTCGCACCCCAAAACTCTTTACCTCGGTCTCGGATCATCGGAACTCCGGCCGCCACCAACCTGGCCTGTTCGGACGCGATGTCATCGACAAACAGGTTGACCAGGAAGCGGGCCGGTTGATCATTAGGCCCGCTTACATCGTCGTGACTGTCAATGACGATGAACCCCGAACCGACTTTGAATCCCCCTACGTTTTCATCGATTTCAAGACCAACGACATCTGAGTAAAAAGCCTTCAATTCCAATGGCCTATGACTGCTAATCTGAATCACCAACGAATCAACCTTCACTAGGAATGCCTACTCTCTGTTGGCCCGTACTTGGGGGAAGGTAGAATATACTTGACCATGGAAACTCAACAGATGTTGGTTGTTGTCGAAGATGAGCCCGATATCCGGTTCTTGGTTCGGGTCACGCTGGGTTCAGACCGTCGATTCGAAGTGCTCGGCGAGGCTGCATCTGCGACAGAGGCTATCGAGTTGGCCCGTACGGTCCACCCTAACCTGATCATTCTCGACCACGGGCTCGAAGGCGAGATGACGGGTCTCGAGGCCGCTCCTTTGCTGAAGCAAGCGGCACCAAACGCAAAGATCCTCCTGTTCACCGCAAACGAGCATCTCAGAGGCGAAGCTCTGCTCAGCCCCTCGATCGACGCCTTCTTAGTGAAAACCGAGATAAGAAAACTGTTGGCGATGACTCAAGAACTCTTAGGCCTGACGCAAGCCGGTTAACGATAAGCGCGGGCCTGCAGTTCGTAGAGTTCAGCGTAGAGTCCCCCGCTCGACATAAGAGCCGAATGATTGCCCATCTCGAGCACTCTTCCGCCGGCAACCACAACGATCAGGTCTGCCATGCGCACTGTCGAGAATCTATGCGATACCAACACCGTGATGGCACCATTCTTGCGAGATGCCCTGGCAGAAGCGGCGGCGAACCGCGTGAACAAGGCATGTTCAGTAGTTGCGTCAAGATTCGCAGTCGGCTCATCTAACACCAACATCAAAGGGTCGCGCATCATGGCTCTACCCAAAGCGAGCTTCTGCCACTGACCTCCCGACAACTCGCGTCCCTCGGAAAAACTCTTTCCTAGTTGAGTTAGAAGCCCCTGCGGGAGTCCGGCGATCACGTCCGCTCCCCCAGCGTGTTCAAGAGCGCGAGCTACAACTTCCTCATCATGGATGAATCGCAGATCTCCAACTCCAACCGTTTCTCCCGCAAGAAACTCGAACCGCGCGAAATCTTGGAAGCCACCGGAGAGTCTTGACCTCCATTCACTGAAAGACATGTCCTGCAGATCGATGCCATCGACCAGGATCCTTCCCTCGGTAGGTTCATAGAAACGACAAAGGAGTTTTACCAAGGTGGTCTTGCCCGCTCCATTGTCGCCAACGATGGCTAGGGTTGAACCCGCTGGGATATGCAAATCAAGGCGCTCCAGAACATCTCGATCGGTTCCCGGATAGCGAAAGACGACGCCTTCGAGGTCGATACCGCGCTGGAGAAGGGTCGGACACTTGACCAACCTGCTAGAGGTGATATTCGCGGACGCAGCGTAATCCATCAACCAGATATAACGCCCAACAGTTCTTAGGTTACGAAGCATCCAAGTTAGGTTGCCGATAGCGCGCGATACCTGCTCATTTACCTGGGCACCCAGGGTGAATGCCAGCAGTACATCGCCAGCGGAATGAAGGCCCCTCACCGCTCGCGAAACGATGAAAAACATCGCCGCCGCGTAGCCGAGCGCGAATAGCGACCACCCAAATGTAGCCATGAGGGCAACCTTGATGTCTGCGTTACGGATATCGTGGTCCATGTCGTCCCACTCTTTGCGATGACGGTCTACTATGGTGCGGCCAAGCCCGAAGATCCTGAGTTCCTTGGCAGGTCCGGGCGTTGTTGAAAGCTCAAACAGATGATCCGCGGTACGCCTTTTTTCTCTGGTGACCTCACGGGCACCAAAGTGGATGCCAACCGCCTTGCCAGACAGAAACAGGGAAGGAAGAGCGCAGATGGGTAGGAACATCAGCGCTGGATGCAAACGCGACAAGAGTGCCACGGTGCCCACCAACTGGACGAGGGTGTCTACGTTATGTACCAGTGAACCTAGCGACGCGGAAAGCTGCCAACGATCCTGTCGGAGCATTTCCAACTCGGTTATGTAATCAGGTCGCTCGTGATGCTCGATACCCGGCAATCCCGCAGCAAGTTCGATGAGCCGTTTGTCCATTACCCACGCGGTGCGCTCTTGCAAAGTGTTCTGGATATTAAACACCGACCAATTCGTTATCTGAAACACCACCATCCCGCCAACAACCCCAATCGCACCAGCCCATACATCCGAGGCATCCGCCCGAAAGGCCCCATCGGTGATCAATTTCAACCAGTAGGCGAACATCACCGTGCTCAGTGAATTGACGATCTGCAGAGCGAACAACGCTGAAGCTCTTCTTGCGTCAACCATGAAACAGATCGAAACAAGGGTTTTCAGACTTCGGCCACTTCCCGGCCGGTCAGTCATCGACATCTTCGAAGGAGACTTCATCTAGGTCCAAGAAGCGGGATGCTTGAAGGCGAAACATCTCGGAATATCGCCCTTTGGCGACGATCAACGAATCGTGATCGCCCTCTTCGACAACCCTTCCGTGCTCTAGGACAACTATCTTGTCGGCCCGCCTGACCGTTGAAAACCGATGAGAGATCAGGACCGTGGTTAGACCATGAGTCAGTTCTAGGAAGCGGTCATAGATCTCGGCCTCGGCACGAACGTCGAGATTGGCGGTGGGCTCATCAAGGATAAGGACACCTGGGTTGGTCCGGGCTGCAAGGACTGCTCTGGCAAGGGCAACCCTTTGCCATTGACCTCCTGACAGATCTGCTCCATCGGTGTACTGCCTTGAAAGCACAGAGTCCCAACCAAGGGGTAGTTCCTCGATGAAATCTACCGCTCCAGCCATCTGGGCGGCGCTTCTCACGTCATCGAACGAAGGCACCGTTGCTCCCGCGCCGAAACCGACATTTTCCCTAGCGCTTAAGTGGTAACGAACGAAGTCTTGAAAGATCGCCGCCACTCGCTGCTGCCAAAGCCCGGCGTCGAAGTCGCGTATGTCATGGCCGTCGATAGTGATTCGACCCTTGTCCGGATCGTAGAACCTGCATAGAAGTTTCACGAGCGTTGTCTTACCCGCGCCATTGAGTCCAACAATGGCAAGAGACTTTCCGGCAGGAATCTCAAGATACAGGTCTTCAAAAACCGGGACCGACGACCCAGGATATGAAAACGACACTCCCTCAAGCCTCACCGATTCGTTGGGGCGTCCTTTAGGATCTTGGGTGCCACTGGGCAGTCTTGAGGGCTCGGCGACATCGTGCAAGCGAAGTGCCGCCGGAACAGCAACCAACCCGTATTCAGTCTGTACATCCGCATCAGTCAGCCAACTCATCGCTCGCGTGCTAAAAATCGCCATGGAATAAAGCGCAACGTTTGCAAGGCTGATACGGCGCGCAATGGCTTCGGTTGCAACTTGCCAATAGGCAATGCTCAGAAGAGCCCAATTGATCAACATAACTGGCACCATGCCGCCGAAGCCTCGCTTACGCTCGCTCCAGGCTTCCTTCATCACCTCCATCCAATGCAAAGTGAATCGCGAAAGGATCCAGTCGTGCATCTGGAAGATGCGCGACTCCTTCGACGCTTCAGGGCGCAGCGCAAGGTCGCGGTAATAATCAGAACGCCTCAGCGATTGTGCCTGGCGCTGAAAGACATTGACCATCTTTAGATAGTTCTTTCGGGCATGCTGGCGCAATAACACGCGCACCACAAACATCAGCACACCAAGCCACCACTTGAAGCCGACCAGGACAACGCAGAAAAACAATGCCTGCAAATATTGAGACGAGATCCGGGCCAACCCTTGGACGGCGCGGCCCGGCGTGAACTGTGCTGGACCCACCCCTCTTGCCAGCGAGACCTGATCGTGAAGTTTGGGATCTTCAAGGTGAGCTATCCCGGTCGGCTCAAGTGTTGCCTCCATCACGTTCGATCGAAGATAACCATCGACACGTCGACCCAAGGTTTCGGAGGTCGCCTCGATGAACGGACCGATGGCCTGTTGGACAACGAACAGGATGCACGCCAAAGCAAGAAACATGAAGAGCCGATCAGCGGCCGGCGAGCCCTGAGCATCGCGCAACGCAGAGGGAATCCACCCGATGAGCCTTGAGGTAACAACGCTGAATGCGACCGGCATGACCGCACCCATGACTGTCGTACAGACCAACGCAACCGCAAAACCACGGCTTACCTTCGGCAGAAGTTCGATGATCGTGAGCCGCAAACGCATCGACTCAGTGAGTCGCAAGGGCCGCCCTTCTAGGCACCAGAAAGTGAACGCACCACCCCACGGCTGCGTTCCAGCCGCTCAGCAGGATCACCCACTACTGAGATGGGAAAAAGCACGGGGGTCGTGATACCGGCTTGCCTGAAGAGCTGGAGCTTCTGTCTGCATTGCTCTGCGGACCCGGTGATGTAAAGCCCATCGAGCATGGCATCGGACACCGCACTAGCGGCACCGTCACGGTCGCCAGCGTTCCACAGTCTTGAAAGCTCGGCCGCCTCAGAAGCGAATCCCTGGCGCGAGAGGGACGCGTTGTAAACATCGACCATCGCATAAGAGGTGGTTAGCCGACGAAGCATGTACTTAAGTGTTTGTTCATCCTCATCCACGGCTACCCCGATGCGAGCCACAACATCGATCGTCGATGGATCGCGTCCAGCCGCACGCGCGCTCTCATGAACTTGCGCTATCGCTTCGCGCGCGCCTTGCGGAGTGAAGAGATAGAGGATCACTCCGTCGGCGACTTCACCCGCTAGACGCAGCATCTTCGGCCCGAGGGCAGCGACGTATATAGGGACAGGCGCCGTGGGGTCAGTCATCAGACGAAAGCCGTTGCTTGCTTTTTTTCCTGCAAGCATTTCGCGCAAGACCTCGACAGTTTCACGCATGCGCGTGTATGGTTTTTCGAACGGGACGCCCATCCACTGGTTTACGATGATCGATGACGAGGTGCCAATCCCAAGGAGGAACCGCCCACCACTCAAGGCCTGCAGACTCGCGGCCCCCATGGCGAGCAGTGCCGGGGGCCTTGTGAAAACAGGAAGGATCGCTGTTCCAAGACGCATCTCCGGACACGCGCCTGCAACCATGGCAAGCGGCGTTAACCCATCGGTTCCGCCAACCTCGGCCGACCAAACATCTGTGAATCCGCACTCCTGGGCAAGGCGCGCCAAAGGAACTACCGTCTGCGCTACAGGCAGGCCGTCCAAAGGAACTGTGATTCCAAGGCGCAGTTCACGCCCCCCGGGGTCTTTCATCAACCGAAGATATCATTCGACCCTAGACATGCAACAGCTTCCGACAGGCACGGTCACATTCGTCTTCAGCGACATCGAGGGCTCGACGCGTTTACTCCAAGCGTTGGGTAACGCATACCCAAGTGTGCTCGAACAGCACGGCGCCCTTCTAAGGGAGTCCTTCGCTATCAACAACGGAGTCGTCGTTTCGACGGAAGGAGATTCGTTCTTCGTAGTTTTCTCGTCACCGACGGATGCCATTTTAGCGGCGATGGGTGCACAGCGCGCCCTAAGCCAGCATGAATGGGACGGGGAAACCCAAGTCAACGTCAGGATGGGCCTGCACAGCGGTGACGGCATCCTTGGCGGGGACAATTACGTGGGCATTGATGTGCATCGCGCTGCTCGTATCATGGCCACGGCATATGGCGGTCAGGTGCTTATATCTGACTCAACCCGATCATTGGTTCAGAATGACCTGCCGACATCTGTTTCCTTGGCGGACTTGGGCGAGCACAAGCTGAAGGACCTTGCCAAAGCCGAGCACATATTCCAATTGGTTATCGAGGGACTCCCTTCCGATTTTCCAGCCATCAAATCACTCGGAAACAAACCGAACAATCTCCCGGCACAACTGACAAGTTTCATCGCCCGCGATCAAGAACTTGCTCGCATCAAGGAACTTTTCAAACAAGCACGCTGCCTCAGCCTCACCGGCCCAGGGGGCACAGGCAAAACCCGCCTCTCCTTAGAACTTGCCCGCGAGGTCGGCGACGATTTTGCCAACGGCACTTTCTTCGTGCAACTGGCTTCAGTAAGCGATCCGAACATGATCGCGACGACGATCGCTCAAACCCTGCACCTCCCAGAGACTCCAGGGGCCACTCGGTCCCCGCTCGCAAGATTGGTCGAGCACGTGAGCGGCCGTGAGATGCTGCTCGTCCTCGACAACTTCGAACAGTTGGTCGCCGGTGGCGCGATCGTTTCCGACCTTCTCAAGGCATCGCCCAATCTGAAGGTAGTGATAACCACTCGCGTCCCACTGCATATCCAAGGAGAACGCGAGTACCCAGTTCCTCCTCTGGCCTTGCCCGATCCGAACAACCTTCCTGACGCAGCGATGTTGTCCCAGTATGAATCGGTTGCGCTTTTCATCGAACGAGCGGTGACGGTCCGTCCAGACTTCAAGGTGACGAACCAGAACGCCCCCGCTATCGCAGAGATCTGCGCGAGGCTCGACGGACTTCCTTTAGCGATAGAGCTCGCAGCCGCAAGGGTCAGAGTGCTTACACCCGAGGCCCTGCTAGCCCGATTAGGAACACGGCTCAAGCTGCTCGTTGGAGGTGGCACCGACATTCCTCAAAGGCAGCAAACGCTTCGAGGTGCTATCGAGTGGAGCCACGACCTTCTCGACGAACCTGAGCGTCGCGTCTTTCGGCGATTCTCGGTGTTCGTCGGCGGTTGCCGACTCGAGGAAGCTGAGGCTGTGTGCGGCTCAGTCGATCTCGGCGACCTCAGCATCGATGTTTTCGAAGGCCTCAGTTCGCTGGTCGACAAAAGCCTCATAAAGACCGATGAGAGCGACGCCTTAGATGTGCGTTTCTTCATGCTGGAAACTATCCGTGAATACGCTGTCGAAAAGTTGACCGAAAGTGACGAATCAAACGATGTTGCGAAGCAACATGCCATCGCGTACACCGAGTTCGCAGAACTCGCCTCGTCCAACATACTCGGCCAACATCGACGCACCTGGCTTGACCGACTCGAGCGAGACAATGACAACTTAGCAGCAGCTCATGCATGGGGTCTTTCCAACGGCGGTGCAGACCTGGTGCTCCGCCTCCTTGTAGCCGTATGGCGATTTTGGCACATGCGAGGGTACCTGCAAGAGGGGAAGCAGCGCGTCGATGAAGCCATGGCGATGGACGGCGCTAACCAGCAAACCGCGCTGGGGGCCAGGGCCAAGCAGGCTGCTGGGAGTGTTTCACATTGGCAGGGGGACACTACTCGCCAAGTGACTTTTTATGACCAGGCAATTGAGATTTGGCGCAAGCTCGACGACGATATTGGCCTGGCAGATGCTCTTTACGACCGATCCTTTCCGTGCATGGCCGAAGGGCAGATAGAAAGTGGCCGCGCTTACGCTGAAGAAAGTTTCGCCCTAGCTGAAAAAGTAGGTGATCGAGTCGCTGTCGCCAACTCTCAGTGGGCGTTAGCCAGCCTTGACGCCATGGACACCCGCGACTTAGCGTCAGCCGAAAGTCGGCTCCTTGCGGCCATGCGAACGTTTCGCGACGAAGATAACGCCTTTATGCAGATGTGGATACTGCACTCGCTGGGAGAGATGTATCTTGTACAGAACAAAACTGACGCTGCCGAAATAGAATTTCTAAAAGCCTTGAAGCTCGCCACCGAGGCTATGGATCTCAGCGGCATCCTATTTCAGCTGGACAATCTTTCCGCGTCCGCAAAACAGCGTGGTGATCTTGAACGCGCGATCCGGTTGGCCGCCACGGTCTCAGCCCTCAAGGATTCAAGCGGTGCCGACCTGGTCACAACATCTCGGGAGATGAGTGGGATCGACTCTGTCGGGCGCGATGCTCTCGCCGCAGATCGACTGGAGGAGATTTGGGCAGAAGCTGAAAAGTGGAACCTCGACGACGCCATCGCGTATGCCCTGTCGTCGGAGTGAACCAAACCCAACGATGGACGATGCTGGCCGTTGTCATCGGTTCTGGAATCGTCCTTTTGGACTCGACCGTTGTCAATGTCGCCCTTCCGGCGATCAGTAAAGAGTTACCTGGTCATTTCGTACGTGGGTTCGAAGCACAATCCTTTGTCTATAACGGATATCTGCTCGCACTTAGCGCACTGCTGATACTCGCAGGAGCACTGAGCGATTTCCATGGACGCCGGAAGGTGTTCCTCGTCGGATTAGTCGGTTTTGGCTTCACTTCCCTACTCTGCGGACTGGCGCCAAACATGGAATCGCTGATCGCATTCAGAGTGCTCCAAGGTGCCATGGGGGCGCTGCTGGTGCCTGGATCGCTGTCGATAATCCGAGCAAGTTTTGATGGCGAATCTCAAGGCAGGGCATTCGGGATTTGGGCGGGGGCCTCGGGTGCCACGACTGTCCTGGGCCCGCTCATCGGGGGACTGTTAGTGGACAGCGTTTCGTGGAGAGCGGTCTTCCTTATGAATGTTCCACTCGTGATGCTGGGATTTTACGCAACCCAACGATACGTGAGTGAATCTCATGATGAACTTGCAACCTCTAACTTCGACTGGCTTGGAGCGTTCGTGATTGCACTCGCCGTTGGGGGTTTGGCATTTGGTGCCATAAGAGGTCAGGAACACCATTGGAGCGATGTTGCCGCCCGTGTGTCACTTGGCATTGGAACAGCCGCCGCAATAGCGTTTCCGTTCCTGATGAAACACAGGGCCAACCCGCTCGTGCCGCTCGAGTTGTTTCGTTCAAGAAATTTCAGTGTGACCAACATGTCCACCTTCGTTATCTACGGAGCGCTCTATGGCACTTTCTACACTCAAGCGATCTTCGTCCAGGGAACGTTGCGATATTCAGCAGCGGCAGCAGGCCTTTCAACGATGCCGGCATTCCTGTTGCTCGTTTTCTTCTCGACTCGGTTCGGCAAACTCGCCACAAGATTCGGGCCGCGGATATTCATGACTATCGGCCCCGCCATCATGGGGGCTGGAGTCTTGTGGTTCTCTCGGATCCCCGCGAGCAGTGCCGCATGGAACCTCGACACCGCCAACCTTTCGTCCTTTATTCCTCCGCAGTCCTTCATGGTCGACATCTTCCCGGCATTCATGGTCTTCGGAATCGGACTCGTGATGTTGGTAACCCCCCTGACAACGGCTTTAATGAATTCCCTTCCCGGCGAACATGCCGGTGTCGCATCGGCGGTCAACAATGCGATCTCAAGGGTGGGGCCGCAACTGGCGGGGGCCATCATCTTCGTGGCCATCACTGCTAGTTTCTACAAAGGGCTTGCGCAGAGACTTCCTGACATCGATACATCTTCAGAAACTGTAAGGCGCGCGCTGCCTCCGCTCAACGCTCCTCGCGGTGTGCCAGAAAACCAAGTCCAAGCGGCGCGCGTAGCATCGACGGAGGCTTTTCGCCTATCCAGCCTTTTGTCGTCGGGTCTACTATTCGCGGGTGCAGCGATAAACGGGCTGGGGATCAAAAACCCCTAGCGGCGCCGGCGCGATCCGTCGGCGCCCGGCGAGGTTCGCGTCAAAATGCACGTGACACGCGCGCTGCGACGCGCACCTACTCGCGACTTTGTAACTAGCGGCGCCGGCGCGATCCGCCGGTCGGCCTTGATCGGCTCGACCTGCTGCGAAAGACCGTGCGTGGGGTACTGACCTGCATCCCCGACTCTACGAATTCAGCATGCAGTTCCAGCCGCTTAGCCATTAGGCTTACTTCATGGCGTTGCTCAGGGGTTACGAAAGTGACGCCGGTGCCGCCTCTTCCTGCTCGGGCAGTGCGTCCTACCCGATGTACATAGGCCTTCTCGTCCTCGGGGGGGTCGTAGTTAACAACATGTGTGATGTGCTCAACATCAAGGCCCCTGGCGGCAACATCCGTTGCGACCAACACGTCGGCCTTGCCTCCAGCGAACCTGCCAAGAGCGCGGTCACGCGCAGGTTGAGTCATGCCTCCATGCATCGCCTGAGCCCCGAACCCCTGGGCCTTTAAGGATCTGGCGAGCCGATCCGCTCCATGCTTAGTGCGAACAAAGATCAAGGTCAGACCTCGTTCTGTAGCGAGTTCGCGCACCAACGCATCGACCTTCGCCGTTGGATCGACCGCCACAAATCGGTGAGTTGCCTCTTCAACGACCGGCCGGTCATCAACGACCTCATGGCGGATGGGTTCGATGGTGTGGCGGGCGGCCAAGCGACCGATCTCGCCACCTAGCGTTGCGGAAAACAGCATCGTCTGACGTTTCTTCGGGACCATAGCAAGGATCGAGCTCACGTCTGGAAGAAAACCCATGTCGAGCATGCGGTCTGCCTCATCCAGGACGCAGATGCAAACGCCATCTAGTTTCAGTAAGTTGCGACGCAAAAGATCGAGCAGCCGCCCAGGTGTTGCGATAACTATGTGAGCTTTACGTGCCCGCTTAGCCTGGTCGGTAAGCCCAACGCCACCGTAAACAGTGGCAACCCTAAGTTGCTTGACGTCGGCGATGGTGCGGAATTCCTCAGCAACCTGACTCGCCAGCTCTCTAGTTGGGACCATGATGAGCGCAGCAGGGCTGCGCATATCATGGGTCAATCTTTCGACGATAGGCAAGGCGAAAGCCAGGGTTTTGCCCGACCCGGTTCGTGACATCGCCATGATGTCGCGCCCCGCAATGGCATCACGTAGAACCAGCGCCTGGATAGTAAAAGTCCCGGTGATGTTGCGTAGCGCTAGGACTTCGACGATGTCGGCAGATACACCGAACTCGGCGAAACTTTCCGGTACCGCAGGGACGACGATGGGAGTTTCCACGATCGGCGGTGTATTTGAGTTCACTGTCGTAAAGTATTGCCTATGCCAAGCCTCTTAGCAGAGCTTTACGACCACAATCTTTGGGCGAATCTTCGTCTACTAGATGCGTGCAAGAAGCTCACCGACAAACAACTCGAATCTTCCATCGATGGAACGCGCGGCAGCATCGCTGTAACTCTGCATCACATCTTCTCCGCCGAAGAGCGATACGCAAGTCGCTTTTCAAGTACCGAGCCGAAGAAGTGGTTGGGCGAGATCGAAAAGCCTAGCCTCACTCAATTGCGCAATCGAGCCAA
>JBDSRR010000076.1:0-20198 GCA_039929185.1 Actinomycetota bacterium | reverse complement strand
TTCAGATGCTGATACAAGACTCGCGCCGCGTCACCTTCGAAAACGGGGGCACCAGTCAGCAGTTCATACATGACGCACCCGGAGGCATAGATGTCTGCACGAGCATCGACACCATCTCCTCTTGCTTGCTCCGGGGCGATGTAGGCGACGGTTCCTAATATGCCACCAGTGGAAGATGTGCCTTCCCTAACGTGAGCGATCCCAAAGTCAGTGACCTTGACGATGCCTTCGGTTGAAATCAGGATGTTTTCTGGCTTTATGTCGCGATGAACTAGGCCCTCAGCATGAGCTGAAGATAATGCACTTAGAACTTGATCTATCACCTGGCATGCTTGACGCGTTTCAAGGGTCCCGTGGTCAGCAAGGAGTTCGCGCAGATTACGCCCACGCAGGTACTCCATGACCATGTAATAAGTGCCTTCGGTCTCACCCCAGTCGTGAACTGCAACAACGTTGGCGTGCGAGATGCGAGCGGCGGCTTGAGCCTCGCGGCGGAAGCGTTCGACCGAGACCAAACTCGATGCCACCGAGCGAGGAAGGATCTTTAGAGCGACTGTGCGCCCGAGCACGGCATCTCTGGCCCGAAAGACCTCGCCCATACCGCCGCCACCGATCCTGGCCACTAAATGATACCGACCCGCTATAACTTGCGAGATCGGTTCCATAACGCTCAAGGGTGGCGCGCGTGATCGTTGAAGCGCGTCTCCAACAGCAACAAGCGTTTGTCAAAGGCAGTCATCTTTACGCTCAAGGAGTCGATCTTGCCGGAAACATCCTTGACCTTTACCAAAAGTGCATCGTCGCCGACCCGATTCTTCTCGATATCGGCTTTCAGACCGTCGAACGCTGTTCGAAGTTCTGCCAAGGGGGTAGCAAAGGCTGCGGAGTCCGCCTGCATCGCATCTAGCTCAGAAAGCCTCTCTGTCGCAGACTCCAACTTCCTTAACGATGCTCCGAGTTTGTCGAGTCGCGGATCTTCCGTCGCGGGGGCCTTGCAGGCAGTGCCCATCAAAGCAAAGACAGCGGCGCACATAGCCAAATGACGGATCGATCTTGGGCGTGAAGACATATAGATTAATAAGCTACCGCGACACACCCGCGTATAAGTGGAATTACAGCGAGGCTAGGAAGTCGAGGTGCAGGTGACCAAGTTCCTCGCCAGCGTCTTCTTGGACGAAGTGGCTGGCTTCAAGGATGGTCACCTCGGCCCCCAGGCGCTCGCCGAACCGATGAGCGATCTTCGCGGGAACGAACGGATCGTCACCGCCCCAGACCACTCGTGAGATACCGGTGGCTATCTTCGGAAATTCATCCATATAGGGCTCGAACATCGAAAATTCGAGGGAGCGGTACATCTCGAGTTGGGCTTGACGTCGCTCGGGCGTGGAAAGACATTTCCAATACTCAGCAACGGCTTCGGCATCCAATGGCTTGGATGCCATCGTTGACATCATGGCGGCGAAGCCATCGGCGGTCATGCCACTCATCATTTCCTCGCCAACGTCGGGTTTGCGCCACTCCGTTGCCAATGCGTGCCAGCGATCGGTAGACGAGAAACTAGTGTTAGTGATCAACAACGACCGCACTTTCTCGGGGTGCTCACACATCCAGGGCAAACCGACGAGACCTCCCCAATCATGGACACCAAGATGAACCGGACCAAGGCCGAGTCCATCGACGAATGAGTCGAGCCAATCGATCAACCCGCGCCAGGACTGGGGGCTGTACGTGAGTTCTGCATCACCGAAACCTGGGAGATCGGGCGTGATCGTGTGGTAGCGCGACGAAACAACTGCTGTGGTCTTGCGCCACAGGAAACCAGAGTTCGGGAAGCCATGTAGATAAAGAACAGGCTCAGGCATCAGCGGACGCTCTTCGCGATGATGTTGCGGTGGATGTCGGACACTCCCTCAACGATGTTGAACATCCTGGCGTCGCGATAGTACCTCTCGATGGGGAACTCCTTGATGTACCCGTATCCGCCGAAGACTCGAAGCGCCAGATCCGTGACACGCATCACCATCTCCGTGGCATACAGCTTTGCCATGGATGCTTCCCAGGTTGGGTCGCGACCTTGGTCATACAACCACGCAGCCCAAAGGGTCATCTGCTTTGCGGCTTGGATATCAACAGCCATGTCGGCAAGTTTGTGCTGTACGGCTTGAAATTCGCCGATCTTTTTTCCAAAGGCTTCGCGCTCTGACACGTATCTTTTAGCGGCCTCGAACGCTGCCTGAGCAACGCCTATCGAACCTCCCGCAACAACGATCCTTCCGCCATTCAGAGTTTGCATGACACGCTTGAAGCCGCCGCGCTCCGGACCAAGAAGGTTCGTTGACGGGATCTCAACATCTTCCAAAACGACTTCGCCGATCTCGGACGAATAGTGGCCCATCTTTTCGAGTCGTCGAGTTGTATCGAACCCCGGGGTTTCTTGTTCAACGACGAACAAAGCTATCCCGTCGATGCCCGAGTCGCGGTCAACGTAAGCGACCACTATCGAAAGGTCACAGATGGGTCCATTCGTTATGAAGAGCTTGCGCCCATTCAAGACCCATCCGCGATCGGTCCGTTCAGCGGTTGCCTGGATACCTCGAACGTCAGACCCTGCAGATGGTTCCGTAAGACTGAACGATGTGATCTTTTCACCGACAAGGATGGGGCGCAGCCAACGGTCGATCTGCTCAGGGTCACCGAACGCGAATATGGGGTAGGACCCAAGGTGCGACGAAACCGACAGAGCAGAAGCGATGCCTGCGCACATCTTCGACAATTCCATCCGCAGGGTCATCTCCGCAAGCATCCCGGCCCCCGCTCCCCCAACATCTTCCGGATAGCGCAATCCCAAGAAGCCATGCTTTCCTGCTTCAGGGAACAGGCCGACCGGTGTCCTCTGTTCGCTTTCAGCCTGTTCAACCACTGGCGCTATCTCGCGTTCAGCGAACGACCGCACCGAGGCCTGGAACGCTACAACTTCTTCAGGAAGATCAAAGTCCACGTTGAGATACTAACCAGAGAACGTACCAAGAAGTGGGACAATGAACCCTGGAGGGATTTCAATGACTTACACGAGGATCACGGTCGACCCTGAGATGATGGGCGGCGTGCCCTGCATCCGGGGCATGCGGATGCCAGTCGCGACTGTAGTCGGGATGGTTGCTGACGGATGGACTACAGAAAAGATCCTGGACGACTTCCCGGACCTCGAGCTTGGGGACATCCAAGAGGCCCTCCGGTACGCGGCGGAAACGGTACGCGAACGCGCGATCCCTCTCTGACGATCGCAATGAGATTTCTCGTCGACTCGAATCTTTCTCCCGCGCTCGCCAAAGCCTTGCGCCTTGCCGGTCACGACACACTTCATACTCGCGAGCCGAGCAGTAGCATGGAGCTTCGAAGGAGCCACGGGGGCGACAGTTCACGATGCGTCTTGCAATCCCGAAACGTTACCTCGACTTAACTGCAGCTACCCCCGAGCGGATGACAGGCACGCCGTCTGGATTCAGGGTTTCGAAGCCATACGTTGTTATCGAATCGCTTTTGCCTACGACCCATACACTCGTTGCCAACGTCTGGCCGGGAAATACAGGTTTGGAGAACCTAACTTTGATGCGATGAAGGCGAGCCGGGTCGCCGCCGCACACCCCATCGACGATGGCCTTTGACGCGAACGCCATGGTGCACATACCGTGAACGATGATGCCAGGCAGCCCCGCACTTTTGGTTGCGAACTCAGGGTCTACATGGATGGGATTGCGATCTCCAGAGGCCTCAGCATATCGATAGGTCTGATCATCATCGACCTTCTGGATGGTCTCATAGACGATCTCGCGCTCTTGGGACGACTCGTTAGATGAACTTTTGGTTGATACACCGGTACCTCGGATGAACATGAGACTGCGCACTTCTGCGGCCAGCACGCTTCGCTGATTCGTGAGCGAAGTTAGAACCGTAAATGTTTCACCGGAGTCCTTCTGTTCAACCGAGGAAAGCGATGACTGTACCGACAGCACATCACCTGCACGGATGGGCTCGTACAAGACATGGTCCTCTTCACCGTGAACCAGCATCATTAGATTGGCCCCCAGGTCCGCGTCGAACATCACATCAGCGATCGACGATGCGCCAGCGACTATAGGAAAGGCCGCAGGTGCCACTGCATCATCGCCCACGAACGCGGAGTTGTCTTCGTTGGTTGCCGCCGCATATCGAGCGATGGCATCGGCGGTCACTTCATAAGACTGCGCCGGATACACCTTGCCGGACAGTCCCAGGTTTAACCCCATCTTCTTCTCCTTGATGTTGTCGAAAACTCGCTCGCTGGTGATCTTTGGCATCTAGGCCCTTGAGTCTTCCAGCCGGCCCAGGATACTGCGACTTATAACCACTCGGTTGATCTGACCTGTGCCTTCGAAGATATCGTAAACCTTGATGTCGCGGTACCACTTTTCAACGAGATGCTCCCGCGAATATCCCTCCGGTCCCATTATCTCGATAGCTCCGGTACAGGCCGCAAGAGCTGCCTGAGGAGCATAGGCCTTCGACATCGACGCCTCTTTCGAGTTGGGGATGCGCGCATCCGCCATCCAGGCCGCCCGTCTAACAAGGAGGCGGGCTGCTTCCAGTTCACGACTCATGCTGGCTAGTCTCAATTCCACGGCCGGTCTGCGTCGTGAATGGGCCGGGATCTCGTCCGCCGACCACTCGGTGACGAATTCAAATGCGGCTCTTCCGATACCAACCGCCATCGCGGCCACCGACGGACGAGAGGCATCGAAAGTTTTCATGGTTCCTTTGAATCCGGTCGTTGGTTGAAGGGCACCCTCACCTCCCAGAAGGTGATCAAAAGGGATGCGGCAGTCTTCGAAAACAAGCTCGGCAGTCTCGGAGGCCGATAGCCCTAACTTTTTCTCGATCTTTCCAACGCGCATTCCTGGCGTGCCCTTACTGATGACAAAGAGTTTCTGGCCCTCGCGGCCAAGGGCTTTGTCGATGGTGGCATTGACTACTAAGACATCCGCCCTGGCACCATTCGTGCAAAACACCTTCGTTCCATTCAGCACCCATTCATCACCATCGCGAACAGCAGTCGTCTGAACATTGGAAACATCTGAACCGGCCTGGGCTTCGGTAACTGCCAACGCTCCGAAGCGAGATTGGGTACCGGTAAAGACATCCTCCAGGAATCGTTTCTTTTGCTCGGCGGTACCAGCCGCTTGGATCGACGGTCCTGCGAGTCCTGGACCGGGGATGTTGAGGATCATCGCTGCATCTCCCCAAGCCAGTTCTTCACTACCGACGACCGCCATAAGGTTCGAGATGCTGTTCCCGTTTGCAGCGTCCTTCGACTCCTCTTCTTTGGGAATGATCGCGGCACGAGTACCCGCGATCTGGCCAAGCATCTCGATGACGTGCGGTTCTACGGTTCCGGTGGTGTCGGCTTCACGGGACATAGGTCGCAGTACGTCTTCGGCGAATTGATGTACGAAGGTTTGGACTCCCTGCAGAGTTTCGCTCAGTTCGAAATCGATCATTTTGCCCCTACCTTGAAGGTCTCCGAGATGAACGGGTCGCCCACCATTATCGAAGAGTCGAATGTTGACAGCGTCAGCGCGTCTCGGTACCACATCTCCTCGGGATGATCTCTCATGTAGCCATGGCCCCCCAATATCTGCACGCCGTCGTCCGCAGCCGCCAGAGCAGCTTTCGAGGCGTGACCGCACGCAGCCATGACCTGACTGAGCGCCCCTGGGTGGTTACCGTCAACGGCACTCGCAGCCTTCCACACATACAGACGAGCTGAATCGATGTCCATCGCACGATCTGCGATCTTGAAGGAGATGGCTTGAAAGGCGCCTATCGGTCGACCGAAGGCGGTTCGCTCCTTCGCATACTTCGTTGCATATTCAAGCGCAGCGCGGCCAAGGCCTATGCAGATACCAGCGTTTATCAACTTTACCCGTGCCAATGCATTCTTCGGATCGATGGAGGTATCTCCAAGCAGGGTTGCCTTCGTGCGGTCGAGTGTGAGTTTCGATGTCGAAGCAGAACGTAGTCCGAGTTTGTCTTCGGCTTTCGTCTCAAGCGCTGCAGTGTCTGCAACCAGAAAAACAGCAGGGCCCTCATGTTCGGCAACAACTAGGCCGATGGTCGCCTCAGGTCCTGCCACTCCGTACTTAACTCCGCTCAGCTCGAAAGCATCGTCGGCGGCAACGGCCCGAGTATCCAACCGGGTTACGTCAGTAGCGGCGTCTCGCTCGGCCAACGCCACCCAGGTGTGCTGACCATCGGCGATACGCGTTAGAAGATCTTGTTTTTGCTGCTGGGTCCCGAGCAGATCGATCAACGTTGCCGCGGCTCCGGAATTGAGAACTTCATAAGCCGTTCCGGGGTCGCCCCAAGCCAATTCCTCGGCAATCAACACCGTGGTGACGGCATCGAAGGTGCCTTGGCCCCCAAACTCCTCCGGAACCGGAGTCGATATTCCCATCTCGAAAAGCTGCTTGGTTATGCGCTCGGGAACTTGGCCGACCGCCTCGAAATCACGTGCATTTGGGCGAACCTCATTGA
This sequence comes from Actinomycetota bacterium, assembly GCA_039929185.1. Lineage (GTDB taxonomy): Bacteria > Actinomycetota > CADDZG01 > JAHWKV01 > JAHWKV01 > JBDSRR01. The sequence continues at coordinate 13,628 of JBDSRR010000076.1, read as the reverse complement.
CCGAAAAATCGTGGATGGCCTCGATCAAGGCATGCTGCTCCTCGGTTGGTTTTAGGAACATAGGGGGCCTTTCTGATGGGGCGTAAACGGAAATCTTGACCCGGGGGTCAAGTTTGCAAAAGTATAACCCTCAACCCCTCTTCGTCGAGCAAAGGGATACCTAACTGCTCGGCCTTTGCAAGTTTCGACCCAGGGTTTTCGCCCGCCACAACGTAGTCGGTCTTTTTCGAAACGCTAGACACAACTTTCCCGCCCAGCTGTTCGATGAGAATCGTCGTTTCTTCCCGGCTCAAGTTTGGCAATGAACCCGTTAGAACAAAGGACTTACCAGTCAGCGGGCCTTCAACTTGTGGCGAAACCGTATCGGCAAGTACTACGCCAGCAGAACGCAGTTTCTCAACGACGGCCAGATTGCGAGCAGTCGAAAAAAAATCCTTGACCGTTTGAGCAACAACCGACCCCACGTCACTAACCCCGCTCAAGTCCTCGATCGAAGCGGCGGCTATCGCGTCGATCGACCCAAAACGCTTTGTCAACGCACGGGCAGTGGGAGGGCCAACGTGTCTTATTCCAAGGCCTACTAATACCCTTACAAGCCCGGCACGTTTCGACGCTTCGATGCCAGCCAGCAATTGGTCAGCCTTCTTATCAGCGAACAACGGCAACTCCAAGAGTTGGTCACGCGTTATCGAATAGATGTCACCAGCGTCGGCTATCCATCCACGATCCCACAATGCGATGACAGTTTTGTAACCAAACCCTTCGATGTCCATGGCGCTGCGGCCACCAAAATGCACAAGCCCTTCAACGCCCCGAGAAGGACACTCCTCGTTAGGACAACGCCACACTTTTTCACCTTCGGCACGAACCAGTTGCGTCTTGCAGCGCGGACAATTCGCGGGCATCTTGAACTTGGTTTCTTTGCCGGTACGCAGTGTTGGCACCGGAGCGATCACTTCCGGAATAACATCGCCCGCCCGACGAACCAAGACGGTGTCGCCGATGCGTATGTCTTTACGAGCGATCTCGTCGGCGTTATGAAGAGTTGCCATCGAAACTTTGGCACCAGAAAGGATCACCGGTTCGAGTTCAGCGAACGGCGTAACCGCCCCTGTTCGCCCAACGTTCACAAGGATGTTGCGAAGAACCGTTGTCTTTTCTTCAGGCGGAAACTTATAGGCGATCGCCCACCTGGGACTCTTGGAGGTGTAGCCCAATTCATCTCGTTGAGCGATCGAATCGACCTTGACGACGATGCCGTCTACTTCGAATCCGACTTCATGGCGATGCTCTTGCCAATGGGCACAAAAGTCGAAGACCTCGCCAAGGGTGTCGAAGGCAGCGTTCTGCTCCATCACTTTCAGCCCTAGGTCTTTGAGATACTCCATCTGCTGCGCGTGGCTAGTGGCGCGTACGTTGCCCTCGTAAGAACCAACTCCGTGGGACACCATCGATAAATTGCGACTTGCAGTTACCTTAGGGTCCTTCTGCCGAAGCGAACCCGCAGCCGCATTGCGCGGATTGGCAAATGGCTGGGCCCCGGCTAAGGTGATCAGCTCGTTCATCGCCTCGAATGCCTTGTTGGACATGAAGATCTCGCCCCGAACCTCGATACTTTTGGGCGGCTCGCCCTGAAGCGCCATCGGTATTGCCGAAATGGTCCTTACGTTGGCCGTTATGTCTTCGCCCACTCGACCGTCTCCGCGCGTTGCAGCCGAGACCAAGGTCCCCCCGACATATAGGAGATTCACTGCCATCCCATCGACCTTGAGCTCACAGTAGTAGCGCGCAGACGTGGCGATCACACGCTCGACCCGTCGACCCCAGGCGACCAATTCGTCAAGGTCGAATGCATTCTCCAATGACCACATCAGACTGCGGTGCGGAACTGGAGCGAATAAGGTAGACGGTGCAGCCCCCACTCGCTGAGTCGGCGAATCTGAGGTGACCAGTTCAGGGAATAACTCTTCGAGCTGAACTAACTCTCTAACGAGTGTGTCGTATTCAAAATCTGCCACCTCCGGCGCATCGAGCACGTGGTACCGATGCGAATGATGGTTGATGGCGACCCTAAGTTCCCCCACGCGCCTGTGTGCCTCGGACTTTTTCAAGGCTTGATCGGCTTGCCTCGCGTCGAAACCCGCACGACCGATGGGGGCTTTCGTGGTTTCGGCTTTGGCTTCTTGGCCGCTGGCTCTGGTGCGATCTCGCCTTTGACCATGACCTTTTCTACTTGGGCGATTGACCTCTGTAACATCCCGAGGATCTCTTCCGCAGACGCACGCTCTTGACGAAGGGCCAATGAATAGCGTTTGAAGACAGCAAGTCCGGGAAGGCGGATGTCAGCGGGATCTTCAGTCATCGACCGTCCCTCCGCCTATGACCACTTCGTCTTGGTAAAACACCGCAGCCTGGCCAGGAGCCGCAAGATCAGCTGGGAAGTCGAACTCGACACGGTAGCCAGCATGTGTCTTGGTGACCGTTGCCCAGGACCGGGGGCCGCGGTAGCGCGTGACTACCTCGGCTCTTGTTTCAGGTGGGTAGTGACCCGAAATAAAATTCACTTGGGAAACGTTGATAGACGTTGCAGTCATCTGATCCTTTTGCGCGATGGTGATCGTATTGGTGTCGGCGTCTATCTTTCGCACATACACAGGGAACTTTTTTGCTACTCCAAGTCCCCTTCGCTGACCAAGGGTGTAGTGGGCGAAACCCCTGTGGGTGCCGACAACTCCGCCCGTATCGTCGACGATCTGACCCCGCTGCGAACCCTCGGGAACATTGTCAGCAAGGAACTTGTGCGAATCGCCGTCGGGGACGAAGCAGATCTCCTGGCTATCCGCCTTATTGGCGTTACGAAACCCCAGCGACTCGGCTATACCTCTTATTTCAGTCTTGTCGAAAAGACCAACTGGAAACCTTGCCGAAGACAATTCATCTTGAGTCAGCATGTACAGGACGTAGCTCTGATCCTTGTCGCGATCGACAGATTGCTTCAACAGATATTGGCCGCCCCGTTGATCAACCTGCGCGTAATGCCCAGTTGCCAACGTTGAGGCGCCCACCTTGCGGGCCCTATCGAGCAATGCATGGAACTTGATCGACCTATTGCACTCCACACATGGATTCGGCGTGCGCCCGCGCGAATACTCGCTCTTGAAATTCGCGATCACCGTGCGCTCGAATTCGTCAGCGAAATTGAAAACGTAGAACGGTATGTCCAGTAGCTGCGCCACTCTTCGAGCATCTTCGGCAGCATCGACTGAGCAGCACCCGCTTTCATTATTGGCAGCCGCCCCCTTCCAGAGTTTCAGCATGATGCCCGTAACGTCGTATCCCTGTTCCTTCATCAGGTATGCCGCAACCGACGAATCGACGCCGCCCGACATAGCCACAACCGCCTTGGGTTTCAACGTCGTCGCCTTGCCGGCCCAGCTGGCCTAGCTGGCCTAGCGGGGATGGATCGCAATTTGGCGACCACTTTCGGAAGGCACCCCAGCAGATGATCGATGTTTGCGGTTGTAGTTGCACGACCCAGCGAAAGCCGCAGCGATCCATGTGCCAATGCAGTTGGAACACCTATTGCTAACAAAACGTGAGAAGGATCAAGCGACCCAGAAGCGCATGCGGACCCGCTTGAAGCGGCGATATCATTGGAGTCGAGCATCAAGAGTAACGACTCGCCCTCTACTCCAGCTATGTTGACACTCAACGTCCCTGGTATGCGGGGAGCATGGGCTGCGTTAACCGTCACGCCATCGATGAGCGTCAACAACCGCTCCTGCAAGTCGTCGCGCAACTTCCCAAGACGCTCGGCTTCCTCGTCAACCTCTTTCGCAGCGATCTGTGCCGCAACCCCGAAACCTACGATGCCAGCCACGTTGGGAGTCCCCGACCGCAAGTCGCGCTCTTGACCTCCCCCGTGAAAGAGTGGTTCAAGCGGTGTGCCCCTTTTTACGAAGAGGGCACCGGTCCCTTTGGGGCCGCCGAGCTTGTGGGCGGAGAACGATGCCAGGTCCACACCCAGATCGTCAACATCAACCTTCATCTTGCCCAGCCCTTGTACAGCGTCGGTATGAACGAGAGCCTTGGACTTTTCTCTTATCAGGTTCACTGCTTCGGCCACTGGTTGGATCGAACCCAACTCGTTGTTCACCAACATGATCGAGACGAGCCGAGTGCGCGGAGTTAGGGCAGCCTCTAATGCATCGAGATCGACCACACCATCGCCGCTAACTCTTAACACAGTCAGCGTCGAACCTTGTGATTCGAGCCAACGGGCCGAATGCAAAACCGCGTGATGTTCGATGCCGGTTGTGATGATGTGACCGGCTTCGCTCTTGCCTGCACTGCCCTTCAAAGCAAGATTGTCGGCCTCGGTTCCGCCTGCGGTGAATATCACCTGAGAAGGATTGGCCCCTATAGCGTCGGCAACTTGCTCGCGCGCCTGCTCGATACCCTTCTTGGACTCCCGGCCAACAGCGTAAACACTCGAAGGATTGCCAAATCCTTCTCTGAGGTAGGGCAGCATCGCCTCAAGTACGTCATCGAGGATCGGGGATGTGGCTGCATAGTCGAAATAGTGCATCCCGCGATTATTCCACCCTAGAGGGCTCCCGTTGGTCGACGATCCTACAAGCTCCCCGCTCGCTAACGACGAACTGCGTTGGGGAAAAGCCGAGTTCTTGGCGAAAGGAGGCATCGAGTTCGACGGCGACTCGGGCAGGGTCTGCTTTGGTTCCGGGCTTAAAAAGCACCAGCAATTCGTCCGCACCATTGGGGTCATGGTCGGTCTTCGTCACTTCGACCTGCCAGCTAATAACACCAGGATGAGCAACAACGCGAACGAGTTCCTCTACATCGACCGCCAGGGGATCCTTACCAGCGAACTGCAACCGCAACAGATTAGCCGCCCGGCTGAGCGGGCCAACGACGCGCTCAACCATCCGTTGACAATATGGACAAGGACCTAGGACGACGCCTCCAGCAGCGACATCGCCGGGACGATAACGAGCCAAAGCTGTACCTCTTTGTTCCAAAGAAGTAAAAGCGATCTCGCCATCCGGGCCCGCTTCGAAGATCTGCAGGTCTGGCGATGAGTGATACCCAGCTCCCTCGCTACACTCCGCCCAAAGGGCGCGCGCTTCGGCGAAACCGTAGGTACTTACGAGTTTGAGACTCGGTGCAGTCTCTTGGATACGTTGTCTCAATGCTGGCGCAACCTGCCGTGGTCCCATGATGAGTACGCGCAAACCATCGATGTGTCCTGCCTTTTGCATAAACCTAAGAGCGTCCTCAGCCTCCGCCACTACTGCGGTGACCCCTAAGTTTTTGGCCAGCGACACGGCTTCATCAACGTCAGCCAGGCCGGGCAATATCTGTCTAGCACCGAGCGCTACACAACCACCCCAGGCTACCCAGAACGCATAATCTGGGCTGTACTCCAGCAGATTAAGAACGACATCTTCTGGCCCGACCCCAGCCACCTCGAGCATACGCTGACCCTGCGTGGCCGACGCAGCCAAGTCTCGTCGAGAAGATTCAACGGTGATCGCCTCGCCAGTTGTTCCAGCGGTCGTGAAGGATTGCACGGGGGAATATCGATGGTCGATCTCTTTGCCGGCATAGTCGAGTCCGCGCAACAACGTGTCAATGACAACGGAAGTCAACTGAGAAGTCGAGCTCCACCGTTGAATGAGAGTCTTCGAGGGGGCCAACAAGAACTCGCCAGGAGCAGAGACCAATTGAGACCGATCGACCAAGGGAATCTTGCCCAGATCAACCATACCCACGAACCCTTCAGCCTTAAGGCCAGCTTCCTCGAAAAGTCTGCGATAAAAAGGGCTGTAGGCGTACAGCTGGAAGCGAACCTGGCGTCTTAGTTTGCGGTCCCGAAGACGCGCTAAGTCGTCGAGGTCATGGTGGTCCCAGGCAGGCTTCGCCATATTTCGAGCTGCTAGCCGCCGCCCTTTCGCCTTTTGATCTCTTCGGTCAATTTAGGAACGATATCGAACAAGTCGCCGACAACTCCAAAATCGACCATGGAAAAGATGGGCGCCTCGGCGTCTTTATTGATGGCCACGATGGTCTTGGAAGTTTGCATCCCGGCCCGGTGCTGGATCGCACCCGAGATTCCAACAGCGATATAAAGCTGCGGCGAAACCGTCTTGCCGGTCTGCCCTACCTGGTGTGCATGCGGATACCATCCGGCATCGACAGCCGCCCGCGATGCTCCTACCGCCGCGCCGATCTCGTCGGCGAGCCCTTCGACCAGTGAGAAATTGGCAGGCTCGGCCAAGCCCCTTCCACCAGACACGATGATGGCAGCGGAATCTACTGCTGGCCGCCCTCCCGCTTCTTTCTGAACCCGCTCCTTGATGACGACGCGTTTTGCATCATCAGAAATGGATGCCTCTATCTTCTCTTCAGAGACATCGGCTGCGGATTCCTCGGCAACGAATGCGTTGGGTTTCACACATATAAGGAAGGGCCCACTCTTAAGAGTCTTCGTGACAAGGGTCGAGCCCCCAAAGGCTGAGTACTCGCACGATAACTTTCCTTCGGCAATGTCAACATTGGTTGAGTCAGCCAAGACACCCAGACCGCTGCGAACGGCCACGCGCGTCGCGATCTCTTTGCCCGATGGAGAACTTGGAAACAGAACTCCCCAAGGGCTGCGTTCAGCGATCAAAGCGCTGACCGTCTCAACCGAAGGTGATGACAGAAAATCTTCGTAGTCAGTCGATTCTGAAACCAACGCTTTGGTGGCACCGTACTTGGCAATCCTGTCCTTAGCTGTGGCCCAACCACTGCCCAGAAAGATGGCCACCGCTTCGCCGCCGGCCTTTGCCGCAAGTCCTCTAGCAGCGGTAAGTAACTGGTGACTAACCTTGGAAGTCACTCCTTGTTCGTGATCGATCAATACCCATACATCCGGCATAGTGCCTCCTTTAGATGAATTTCTGCTGTTGCAGAAAATCGGCGAGCTTCACATGGGCATCGCCATCTTTGTTGTCAACTATGTTGCGGGCACGCTCCGATGAACGCGCTCCGGACGCAACAACCTGCGTTTGAGAACCGGCAAGACCTACCTTCGCCAAGTCGAGGCCGACATCGGCTGCAGATAGAGTCTCGACAGGCTTATTCTTGGAAGCCATGATCCCTTTGAACGAGGGATAGCGAGGTTCGTTGGCTCCCCAAACGATACCCACGACCGCAGGCAGAGGGCCCTCGATCACGTCGTAGCCACGATCGGTCTCACGATGTGCGCTTACTCTACCGTCAGCAACCTCCACGTTCTTGACGAAATTCAGGTTCGGCAGCTTTAGGTTTTCTGCCAGGGCCGGGGGAACCAGCGAGGTTCGAGCATCGGTGGACTCTGCCCCACACAAGATGATGTCGTAAGAACCCTTTGCGACCACCTGAGCCAACGCGTAGGCAACGGCCTGAGCGTCGGACCCATGAAGCGCCGGATCGTTCAGATGGACTCCCTTGTCCGCGCCCATCGACAAGGCTTTGCGTATCGCCTGTGGCTGGGCCCCTTCTGGACCCATCGAAATGATCGTAACCTCGCCTGAATGAGCCTCTTTCAACTTTAGAGCCTCTTCTACAGCCATCTCATCCACCGGATTCAAAATGGTCTCGACGCTTTCGCGATCGAGCGTTTGATCTGTAGGATCAAGCTTTTTTTCAGCAGCGGTATCGGGTACGCGTTTGACGCAAACCGCGATGTTCAATGACATATTGCCTCCTTAGTCGCAGGGATGTTACCCGTTTAACCCGGAGGTTTCTGTCGATCTGCACGTGTCACGTGCATTCTTACGCGAACCTCGGGCGGGACGGGGCAGGTTGGGAATCAGACTTGGCAGAAGTATTCGACTCCATCGGAGCGTGTTTGCGGCAGAGCCCTTTGCTGCTCAACGAGAACATCGAGGTGGCCGATAACCTCGGATACAGCCAAGAAATGATCGTATCCGTTGACATTGGGGTACAACTCTGTAGATATCTGATACGCAGTCTTGCCCTGTTTGATCAACCGCTGTTCGATCACTTCCAACCTTCTCGTATGGTGTTCACGCATGTACTGGATCGTCACGGATGGTTCGGTGATGACGGGCCCATGTCCAGGATAAACAGCGTTCAAATCGAGAGCTTCCAATCGATCGAGTGAGTCGAGATACTGCTTGAGACTCCGTCTGCGCTGCGACGGAACTTCGCCCTCAGGCTCAAGGATCGGCTCAAGCAAAGCATTGGGGCTTATGTGCGAAAGCAGAGTGTCGCCCGCGAACATGGTGCCGGTGCCGGGTTCGAGAAAACCCAAATGTCCGCCGGTGTGGCCCGGTAAAGAAACTGCCACAAGCATGAAATCGCTGAACTCGAAGATGTCACCATCTTTGATGGGCAGGCAATCAAGTTGAGCAACTTGGTGGACACGTCGCATCCGTTGATCGCGCTCAGCCATATCGAGCAGAAGATCCTTGGGAAAGCCAGCCTCAAGAAGCAAGCGCCCAAGTTCCCAGCGGGTCCGATCATCGGTGATCCGAGCGATCTCATCTTCGGACATATAGGCCTTGGCCATGGACATCTTACGGATGGTGGGGATAAGGCCATAGTGATCAGGATGTCCATGGGTCACTAGGATCCGCTCGACCGACTCGACGAATAATCCCTTTGCAGCGAACCCTAGCTTCAACGCATTTTCAGCATCAACGGTATTCACGCCCGCATCGATCATTGTGAATGGTTCATCGACTAGGGCATAAGCATTTACGGGCCCCACCGCATATGGGGTCGGCAACGACAATGTTTCTATCGGTAATGTTCGCACCACTACATTGAGGATAGACCTGCTAAGGCAGGACCGTTAACGGCCTAGGAATTCTGCCTTTCCTGGGCCATGCTCGAAGAATGACGCAACACCGATCTTGGAATCTTCGGTTCCGAATAACGTTGCAAATGCAGCACGCTCCAAAGCCAATCCGGAATCGATGTCGGCCTCGATGCCGCGGTCGATGGCTAGCTTCGCGGCCTTCAACGCAACCAAAGGTCCTTTCGCATAACGCGTGGCCGCAGCAACTGCTTTATCAAACACATCAGCTGCAGGGAAGACACGGTTCACTAAGCCGATACGAAGTGCCTCTTCCGCGCTCACCGGTTTTCCAAGGAAGATCAATTCTTTGGCGCGCGATACTCCGACGAGGCGCGGCAGACGTTGAGTGCCGCCCGCACCAGGGATCAGGCCAAGCAAGATCTCAGGTTGGCCGATCTGAGCATCTTCTGATGCAAATCGAAAATCGGCGGTTAACGCTAGTTCACAGCCGCCACCCAACGCGAATCCGTTCACCGCGGCGATGGTCACCTTTGGGATCTCGGCCAGGGCGGTGAAAGCATCTTGCAGATATTTCCCATAATGGAAGATCCCAGCAGCGTCTGACGCTGTGAACTCCTTGATGTCTGCGCCGGCCGCAAAGATGTTCGGCCCACCCCATAGAACCACAGCACCAACCTCTTCTGACATCCCAACCTCTGCGGCAACCGTATACAGCTCACGGACGACATCCCGACTGAGCGCGTTCATGGGGGGTCGATCGAGCCTTATGACTGCCACTTTGTCCGATATCTCAACATTTACGAATTCGCCCATAAACTTCCTCCTACATCTAGATGGAGTCGAACTTTACCGAAGAAATAGAAAGTCTCAGAAATAAGCTGAGCGGCACCGACCATGCGCCGCATCACCCCGATGCCACCGTCGCCGCCGTACTGGTTCCAATAGTCATGCGCGAGCAGGGCCCATCGCTCATATTCACGCGAAGAACCGATGACCTTCCCAACCATCGTTCCGAGATCTGCTTCCCAGGTGGCAAAGCCGACCGCGATGAGAACGGGAAGGCTGCTGCACTGCGCGAGGCAGAAGAAGAGTTGGGGATAACCCCCGATGACGTTGAACTACTCGGACGCCTGCCCGCCGTCTTCACGATCGTGAGCGGCTTTTCTATAGAGCCGTGGGTGGGGATCGTTAAGTCGATCGATCTCACGCCCAATCCGCGTGAGATCGCCGATGTCTTCGAAGTTACGTTCGACCACCTACGAAGCGTTAGACGTGACCAGAAGTTCATCAGGGACGGACAGATGTACATCAACCCTGCATACGACGCGGGCGACAACATCATCTGGGGCGCAACCGCCAGGATCCTCAGTCATTTGCTAGAGCTGCTCGGTTAAACTCGATGCTCATGCGACGTTTCATGGCACTACTTATCTCCTTGGCACTTATAGGTGCTGGATGCAGCACAACACCTGAAGCGAAACAAACCTTGCAGGAACTCGCGGATGCGACAACTCGGAGCTATCAGATCCCAGCGATCGGCGGGGAACTCGTCCCTGGTCGCAACAGACTGGTCTTCGCAGTATTGGACAAGGAAAATGGATTCGTTCCAAGCCTTGACCTGCAGATGTATTTCTCTGATGCCCCCGATGGCGACGCCCGAGGCCCCGTCAAAGTTGACTTCGCCGAGGAAGGCCTAGGTGACCGGCCGTTTTATCGAGCGATAGTCGATCTTCCTAAGGAGGGCACCTGGTTTCTTTTGTTTCAAGAGCGAGCAGGTAAGAAGGGTGCTGGGGCGCAAGCCGAAGTCAAGGCCAGTAGTCCCGTGCCTAATGTTGGGAAGAAAGCGATATCCATGCCGACGCCCACACGGGCAGACACCATGGGACTCTCGGATATATGCAGCTCGGAACCAGAGGACGACCTTCACGATCTGTCTCTAGATACTGCACTGACAAACGGTAAGCCGACTGTGGTTACTTTCTCGACACCCGCATTTTGCGCAACCAGGATCTGCGGGCCGGTCGTGGACCAGGTGGTTCGGGTTCACGACTCCGTGGGTGACGCCGTGAATTTCATCCATCTTGAGGTGTACACCGACCTTAGCGCAGGAGAAATATCTTCGAAGCAATTCACGGAGTCGATGAAGAAATGGGAATTGCCAACAGAGCCCTGGACGTTTGTCATCGACAATGAAGGAACCATCAAAGCAAGATTCGAGGGCCCTGTCACGACAACGGAGATCTCCGATTCATTGAAAGGGTTGACATGAAACGCTGGATAGTTCCTGCAGTAATGGGGGCCTTCATCGGAATCATTGCGGCATTTCCGCTGCTAACTTTAGCCTCCACTCCTTCGCCAGGAAATCACGATGTAAGCATCGTCGACTCGTCGATAAACGGATACCAACCAAGCCCTCTAACCATTAGAGACGGGGAAATGGTTACCTGGACGAATAAAGACTTACAGGACCATACGGTCACTCACGTTGGAGGCGACTTCGATTCGCCCCGAATGGTCCCTGGCACAACATACAGACATATATTTCGCAACCCAGGCACCTTTTCTTATTCCTGCAAAATCCATCCGTCGATGCAGGGAGTCATCAACGTAGAACCCGCTGCTGCACCATCCCCGCCCCCTTCAGTGGCACCATCCCCATCACCATCGCCATCGCCTTCCCTTAAGGCATCGCCAACGGCCTCGCCCTCACCAAGGCCATCGGTGTCCCCAAGTCCGACACCAAGCAAGTCGCCAACTCCCAGCCCAAGCCCCTCGACCGACGTAACCGGAACCGCCAACGAGGCATCAGACGAAGGGCCGGATCGACAACAGGGCCGAGGTAGGTCGATAGCCAAAACGATCGGGATCATCGCCGGGATCATCGCAGCACTAAGCGGAGCGGGCCTTTGGTACCTTCGGAAGTCCACAGGATGAAGCGTTTCTTTGCGTTGTTATTGCTGTTGCTGGCTATTGGTCTTTCGGCTTCGGCTGCCTTCGCACACGGAGGGCACGCTGAGCCCGAACCCTCCCCATCGCCCTCACCGGCCCCCGCACGCAATCCGGCGGCTGCAGGGGTAGGCATCATTGCCATACTGGTCGCCGGTGGCGCCGGGCTTGCTATCTACCGGGTGATACGCAAGGGCCTCTAGGAGGCGCGTCTCACAGTATTTACCAGTATGGAAGAACCTGTGAGACGCGCTTCCTAGAACCTTGGCGGTTCTCGATAGACCCCCCACGGTTCCTTAAGGGCGTTCACGATCTCGCCCAAACTTGCCTCGGCTCTGGCTGCCGCGATCATCGCTGGCATGATGTTTTCAGTTGTTACTGCCACTCGGACTAACTCGGCAAGGGCCGACTCCACCGCTGCCGCGTCTCGATCGCTCTTTTTGGCTTGAAGGTTCTTGATCTGTTTTGGTTCGGTTTCTTGATCTATCAGCAGAACATCGATCTCATCGGGCTGGGCTGGCCGCTCGAACTTATTGATGCCGACCATGAACTTACGATTCGCATCGAGCAAACCTTGGTAGTGAAACGCCGCATCGGCGATCTCGCCTTGGAAGTAACCCTCCTCGATCCCCCGGAGCATCCCGTCTAAGATCGAGCCTTCACCCATCTGGTCGATCTTGGTGAAATAGTCCTCTGCGGCCTGTTCGGTGGAGTTGGTAAGCGATTCGACGAACCAAGAACCTCCCAACGGATCGGCGACATTCACGACACCCGTTTCGTATCCGATGATCTGCTGAGTACGAAGCGCTATTTCTGCCGCTTCCTCGGTTGGCAATGCCAACACTTCGTCGAGTGAGTTGGTGTGAAGCGATTGCGTTCCGCCAAGCACCGCGGCAAGAGCCTCGAATGCGGTTCTTACCACGTTGTTGTATGGCTGCTGAGCAGTTAGGGAACAGCCCGCAGTCTGCGTGTGGAAACGCATAAGGAACGATTTTTCTTCGGTGCACCCGTAGCGCTTGCGCATCCAGCGCGCCCAGATGCGTCGAGCCGCTCGAAACTTTGCGATCTCCTCGAAAAAGTCGATGTGGGAATTGAAGAAAAACGAAAGCCGCGACGCAACATCGTCTGCGGTCATGCCATGCCGCATGCCGAGTTCTATATGCGCAAAACCAGACGCCAGCGTGAACGCAAGTTCTTGAACCGCGGTAGAACCAGCCTCACGGATGTGATAGCCGGAAATCGACAACGGATGGTACCGGGGCAATTCATCGCGGCAGAACTGCATCAAGTCGGCCGTTAATCGAAGATGAGGCTCAGGTGGATAGACCCATTCTTTCTGCGCGATGTATTCCTTCAAGATGTCGGTCTGCAGAGTTCCATCCAGCAGTTTCCAATCGGCCCCCTGACGTTCCGCAACCACTAACCACATGGCAAAGATCATCACGGCTGGCCCCGATATGGTCATCGACGTTGAGATGTCTGCTAGGGGTATGTCCTTGAACAATGTCTCCATGTCCGACACCGTGTCTATGGCGACTCCGCACTTACCAACTTCGCCCTCGGACATCGGGTCGTCAGAATCGCGGCCCATAAGGGTTGGCATGTCGAAGGCAACCGACAAACCGGTCTGTCCCTGCTCCAGCAGAAACTTGTAGCGACCATTGGTTTCTTCCGCACTGCCAAAACCAGAGAATTGGCGGAAGGTCCAAAGACGTCCCCGATACATCGACGGATACACGCCGCGTGTGAACGGGAACTGGCCGGGGTCGCCAAGGTCACTGTCATAGTCGATGTCAACATCTGCCGGTCTATAGATGGGGGCAACCGGCACTGACGAAACGGTGTCGAAGTC
>JBDSRR010000075.1:0-5114 GCA_039929185.1 Actinomycetota bacterium | reverse complement strand
GTTGGCGGCCGCTGGCAGACTTTCTCCGGCTATAGCGGCCGGTGCGATGGCGTTTTCCAGCGTAAGCGTTGTCGCGAACGCATTGCGCCTGCGCCGCGGTTAGGCCAGATACACTCAACCGATGCAGTTTCGGCGTATCGAACGGTTCCCGCCATACGTATTTGCGGTCGTGAACGAGATGAAGGCTGAGGCTCGCAGGAGTGGCGAAGACATCGTCGACTTGGGCATGGGCAACCCCGATATACCTACACCAGAACCTATCGTTGAAAAACTTGTCGAGGCCGCCCATAACGCGCGGAATCATCGCTACTCGGCGTCGCGCGGTATCCCCAAACTTAGGCAGGCGATCGCTGATTGGTACGAACGTTCGTACAACGTCGAAATCGACCCTGACACCGAAGCGATCGCCACGATAGGAGCGAAGGAGGGCATCAGTCACTTGATGTGGGTGCTGCTTGAACCTGGCGACACGTGCTTGGTGCCAGAGCCCACGTATCCCATCCACACTTACGCGCCGATGCTGGCGGGGGCGAATGTGCAGCGGGTTCCCCTTTCGCTCGGGTCAGACTTCTTCGCCAACTTGCTGTCGGCCTACGAAAACACCTCTCCCGCGCCTCGGGTGATAATCGTTTCCTTTCCCCACAACCCCACAACTGTTGCGGTTGACTTGGAGTTTTTCGAAAAACTTGTCGATTTTGCACGGAAGCGTGACGTGATATTGGTTCATGACATGGCTTATGCCGACCTGATGTTTGATGCAGATAGAGCGCCTTCGATGCTTCAAGTTCCCGGAGCGAAAGAGGTCGGCGTTGAATTGTTTTCCATGTCTAAGTCCTACTCGATGGCAGGTTGGCGTCTCGCATTCATGTGTGGGAATACCGAAGTAGTTAAAGCGCTTACCAGTCTTAAGTCTTACCTTGACTACGGAGTCTTTCAACCTATTCAGATCGCCGGGATCGTCGCATTGAACGAATTGAATGAGGCCCCCAAACAGATCCGTGAGGTTTATCGTTTGCGGAGAGACACACTTGTCTCTGGGCTGTCTAAGGCAGGATGGGATGTTCCGTTACCGCCTGCGACGATGTTCGCCTGGGCCCCCATTCCGGAGAGATTCAGATCGATGGGCTCGTTGGAATTCTCCAAACTTCTCATCAAACAGGCTAAGGTAGCGGTCTCGCCCGGTATCGGTTTCGGTAAGGCTGGAGATGATCATGTGCGGTTCGCTTTGGTCGAAAATGAGCAACGTATCAAACAGGCGATCCGCGGCATGCGAAAGGTTCTAGAAAGTTGAAAGGGTACTTCGTCGTTGAAGTGTCGCTACCAAGTGATATCGATCTTGACACCATTCGCAAAGTCATCGCTGACACGATTCGGACTGGCGATGGCCTTTATGTCGAGGACTCGCGACTCTTCCTTGTGCTAGCGGACGCTGGGATGAGCGAGGCGGTAGCGGTCGTCGCCCGATTGAACGGAAAACTCAGTGGCTTCGGGGCGGAGGTGGTTGCTTTGCCGGTGGGCCATGACGCTTTGACCGACAGTCTGTATCGCAGAGCAGAGGCCTCGATATTGCCTGTTCAACCCAGAGCGCCTGAGTAGCCTGAGTAGCCTGCCGATCAGGTCAACAAGTTGCGCAGCTGCTTGATAAACAAGCCAACGTCAGTCACCAGCCCAGCGCTTTGAATGCTTCCGCGGTCAAGCAGCTTTGTAACAGTTGATGGATTGATGTCAACGCACACTATCGGGACAGCGGCTGGCAGGATGTTGCCGGTTGCTATGCCGTGAAGCATGGTCGCAACGATTATGCATAGTCCAACTTCGGCGATCTGTTCACGCATCCGCTGCTGAGTTTCGATAACGTCGGTCACTGTGTCCGGCAGGGGGCCGTCGTCGCGAACCGAACCCCCAAGAACGAACGGAACCTTTTTGCGAATGAGTTCGAACATGACACCACCGGTTACGGTTCCGTCGGCAACTGCGGCAGCGATGCTTCCCGATCGCCGCACAGCATTTATGGAACGGATGTGATGTTCGTGTCCACCCTCGGCGGACGTTCCCTTTTCGAGGTTGAGGCCTAGTGAGGTCTTATAAAGGTTAGATTCGATGTCGTGCGTAGCGAATCCGTTACCGGCAAAGAGAACATCGACCCATCCGTCGTGCACGAGTGCAGCCAGATCCGGCCCTGAGCCAGTGTGAATCAACGCAGGTCCTGTGACCCATAGGATCTTTCCGCCGTCTTTGTGGACGGCACGCATCTGCTGAGCAACGGTCATCACCTGAAGTTCCTTCGGTTTTTCCGCCGATACCGAAGAAGCCATGAATTCAAAGTCTTGATGGCCTCTGGGTCGCATCACCGGTGTGACTCGGATACCGTCGCGTCCAACGACGATCTGTTGTCCTTTAACGACCTCGCTGACCGGTACCGTCCACGCGCGAGTGCCTTCCACTGCGATACCGCAGTCCATCTCGGGCACTTCGACCCTGATCCACGTGCCGTCGACCTTAAGTTCGGTGGGCAGGTTCGTTGTTGAGTAAAAAGTTGCTGGAAATGCCCCGTCGCGGTCGGCTGTTTCGGTTGTGACTGTGCCCGTATCGATGGGGGCGGCCCCATATTGGTGTATGCGGTTAAGTATTTCGTTAAGAGAAGCCGGGTTTGTCGTAGTAAGCCTGATGCGAGCATATGACGCGTCTTTGTGGGTTCGACCGATCTGAAAATCGAGAACCTCGTATTCAGCTCCCCCTTCTATTAGCAGATCCAATATCTTGGGGAGTATCAACGAATCGATGATGTGCCCACGTATTTCTACAGTTTCAGTGCTGCCCGGCATCGGTTGCCTTCCTTAGGTTTGCAGGTAGGGTTTGGGTCTAGCATACCCAGGCCGCAAGGAGGTCAGCAAAACCGTGCAAGTGACGTTGCTCATCGTTAGCGTGACGGCATCAGTGGTTCTCGCAGCCTTGCTGTTGAGATCCGAAAGACGTAGACGCAATACGCTGGTTCGTGAGATCCGCGAGATCGCCATCCACGAGATCACCGGAACTCTAACCCGCTCAGGCGATGTCGAGGAGGTGCTAAAAGGGCTCTTTACGCAAGCGACATCAACGCTCGAAGCAGACGTCACCCTGGTGGCTTTGATCGATGAAGACGCTGGCGAATTGGTTGGTTTCGCGAGTCAGGGCGCGACCGAGGTTTGGGCAGATTTTCGTATGCCGCTTGGGAATCCAACTTCAGCGGCTGCTTCGGCGGTTCGGTTGAAACAGATCCTTGCTGTGGTGGATCTTGCTTCGTCTAGGTTTAGGGATGGGTCAGTCATGGGCAAGATGAAGATGCGAGGCGCGGTGTTCGCCCCGCTTATTGTTGATGCCAAGGCGACCGGAGTCCTGATATTCGGGTTCAGGTCGAAGACCCCCACGTTTTCAACCGATTACCTTGACCTGGTGCGGGTTCTGACTGCGGAATCAGCGCTTGGTTTGGATCGAAGCCGACATGTCGAAGATCTTCAATCGCTCGATAAACAAAAGGATGAGTTCATAACGATGGTGAGTCACGAACTTAGAAACCCCCTTACGACCATCAAGGGTTTTGCCGACCTGGTTCGCAGGGGTAGGGTCGGGCCCGTGAACGAGGCCCAGTCGAATTATCTGCAGATCGTGACTCATTCTGCAGACAGGATGTTCAGTCTTGTCGACGATCTGATGACTGTCTCCCGGGCCGAAGGTGGGCTTTTGTCAATGTCGCGACGCTCCGCTGATCTTGTTGTCCTAATCGAGCAAACGATCCTTGCTAACTCTGTTTCGGCGACTGAAAGAGGGGTTGAAATCGTCCTCGATCCAGAACCCTCCCTGCCCCACCCCGAGATCGATCGAAAGCGCATAGAGCAGGTTTTTTCAAACCTGCTGGGCAATGCAGTTAAGTTCACGCCGTCCGGAGGAAGGATCGACGTAAGGTGCAGTTACGAATCTGGGGGATTGTTGACCGAGGTCTGCGATACCGGAGTTGGCATACCAGACAAAGAGCAAGATCGACTCTTCGAAAAGTTCTTTCGGGCCTCAACGGCCACAGATTCGGCAACCCCTGGAACGGGCCTCGGTCTTGCCATCTCGAAAGCCATCGTGGAGCTTCACGGAGGGCACATAGGCGCCGAGAGCAATGAAGGGGAGGGTAGCCGCTTCCATTTTTGGCTTCCTGTGGGCGCATCCTGACCCGCTGGTCAAGAGGTCTGGAACTATTACAAGTTTTCCGATAGATTGCAGACGCGAAGTCGGGCGTAAACGGCGTAAACGAGGGATTCTTATGGGCAGTACAGGTTTTTTCTATCGAATCGTAAAAGTAATCCTCACTCCTATCTTGCGCGGCATCTATCGCGTGAAGGCGAAAGGCCTTGAGAACTTTCCGTCCGAAGGTCCGGTGATAGTCGTTGCGAATCACATTTCCTTCATGGATTCGTTATTCATCCCATTGATGCTGCCGAGGCGCATGGTTTATCTGGCGAAGGCTGAGTATTTCGAATCGCGCAAAACCGCGTGGTTCTTCCGCGCGTTGGGCATGATCCCGGTAAGACGTGACATCAAAGAGAAGACTGAAGCGGCGTTAGAAGCTGGCCGCGAGGTGCTTAGTGAAGACGGTGTCTTGGGTCTTTATCCCGAAGGAACGCGCTCACCAGACGGAAGGCTTTACCGTGGGCGAACCGGAGTGGCGCGTTTGGTTCACAGATCTGGGGCCTGTGTCGTTCCTGTTGGCTTGATGGGGTCGCGCGAAATCATGCCTAAGAAGGCTAAGTTTCCAAAGCCGTGGGGCAGGGTCACTGTGCATTTCGGAAAGCCCCTCTACTTCCTGCGCTACTTGGAGCGCCCCGAAGATCGCTTCTCGCTGCGTTCGATGACCGACGAGATCATGTTTGAGATCATGTCCTTGTCAGGGCAGACATACGTCGATGAATATGCTTCAAAGGAAGCAACCGATGTTGTACCAGAAGATTTCCGTATTCCAGTCGAGGAGATGTTGGGCTAAGTAATGTCCTCCAGCTCGATGATTCACCCGGGTTCTGCAAACACGCATCCAACAAGACTTGTACTGGCGCGACTCGAGTCTTGCTTTGGGGCCCGCGTTTACACTGACT
>JBDSRR010000074.1:0-2278 GCA_039929185.1 Actinomycetota bacterium | reverse complement strand
TCTCTCGCCCATGCAACTGCGCATGCTTCACAGGCGTTCGCGAAATGGTTCGATGACAGTCGTTGGTGATATCGCTCAAGCAACGGGGGCCGCATTGCCTTCCGGATGGGACGAAGTGCTTGAGCACTTGCCATCATGGAAGGGGCAGAAAGTTGCTGAACTGTCAGTCAATTATCGAACCCCTACGGAGGTCATGGAACTTGCAGGCAAGATCTTGCGGGAAGTTGCACCCCATCTTCGACCTCCACGGTCAGTGCGTTCGACCGGCATACCCCCTAGATTTGTACGGGTGAGTTCTGATGAGCTTGTCGATAACGTTGCTCAGGTAGCTCGCGACGAGATAGTTGTTGGTAAGGTCGCTGTTGTGGCAGAGCAATCGATCCTTGATGCTGTTGGCGAGCGGCTAACGGCGATGCAAGTGGATCACTCGGACTCGATGGCCTCGGACGTGACGTTGGTGTCGTTGTCTATGGTCAAAGGGCTTGAGTTTGACTCAGTGGTGGTCGTTGAACCAGCAGATGTTGAGCAGACCTACGGTCTTAGGTCGTTATATGTGGCACTGACGCGTGCAACTCAGCACCTGACGATCGTTCACTCAAAGGCTCTGCCCTCTGCCCTTACTTGAGACCCAGCATTCGCATGAGCGGTTCGGTGCTTGGGGGCCGCCCGCGAAAGTCTTTGAACACGTCCATGGGATGACGACCTCCGCCAAGCGACAGGATGGTTTCGCGAAATCTGCGACCAACGTCTGATCTTGATCCCTGGCCTTCCGTGAAGGCTTCGAAGGCGTCAGCCGCCAAAACGGCTGCCCAGATGTAGCTGTAGTAACCCGCTGAATATGAGCCCGAAAAGATATGCGAAAAGCTGCACAGGAAGCGGTCTTCGGGTAACGGCTGCATAACGAGGCTGTCGCGGGCAACTTTGTGTTGCCGTTCGAAGATCGACTCATTGCCGGAAGGGTCGAAAGTGTCATGAAGCTGCATGTCGATCTCGGAGAAATATATCTGTCTGCAGATAGCGGTTCCGGACATGAACGTTCTAGCACCATTGATCTTGTCGAATAGTTCCTCAGGAAGTGCGGCACCGGTTTCGTGATGCTTTGTCACCCCGATCAGAGTGTCATGGTCGTAGCACCACTGCTGCATGAATGTGCTTGGCACTTCGACTGCATCCCATTCGACATTGGCGATGCCGGCGGCTTGCGGATGATCCACCGTCGTCAACATGTGCTGTAACCCGTGTCCAAACTCATGAAACAGCGTGAATACTTCGGTGAAGCTCATCAACGAGGGAACATCGCCGACAGGCGGAGATTGATTGCAACACAGGTATGCCACTGGCAATCGGATGCTTCCATCGGGCATGCGTTTGCGACTCAAGCAAACATTCATCCATGCTCCAGAGCGCTTATTTGATGAGCGACTGTATGGGTCGAGGTAAAAGGCAGCGATCTCGGCACCTGTATCGTCGGTGACTCTAAAGAAACGAACTGAGGGATCCCAGACCGGGGTTTCGCCGTCGGATGGATTGATCGTCACTCCGAATAGTTCTTGGGCGATGTCGAACAAGCCGTCCAGTACACGGGGGAGTGGAAAGTAAGGTCGAAGTTGTTCATCCGTATAGTCGAATAGCTGCTCGCGCTGGCGTTCAGCCCAAAACGCTGTATCCCAAAGTTCGAGTTTGGTGCCGGCGAACTCTTCTAACCCATCAAGTTCTTGCCGAGACTTGGGCAGGGCGGCATCTTGAATCTGGGTCATGAGTTGGTTGACGGCACCTACCGTGCCAGCCATCTTCTCGGCGAGACTAACTTCAGCGAAACTTAAGTATCCGAGTAGGACGGCAGTTTCTTTCCGTAGCTCGAGCATTTGTTTCATGATCGGGACATTGTCCGTCTCACCCTCAGAGGCTCGAGAAATAGTTGCGCGATAAACCTGCTCGCGCAGATCTTGTCGTCGACTGTGCTGAAGGAACGGCACGTACATTGGGGCATCTAGCGTGAGGCGCCATGGCCCCGCCTCCGGCGAAGGGGGTTCGCCATCTCTCGTAAGACCTGCCCCCGCTGCCATCTGGGCCGCCGCTCCCTTCCACGTCAAGGGAAGGCCTTCTACATCCTCTTCACTCGTTAAGTCGAGGGTGAAGGCTTTGGTTGAGTCGAGTAGGTTGTTGGTGAATCTGGTCGCAAGTTCTGCTGATTCTGTCTCGATCTGCTTGAAGCGTTCTCGCTGTTCGCCAACGAGCCCCACTCCCGAAAGCTCCGCATCGCGAACCTTAGTTTCGA
>JBDSRR010000073.1:0-1686 GCA_039929185.1 Actinomycetota bacterium | reverse complement strand
GAGCGATGGCCATCGAAGCAAAAAGTGTTCCTGAACAGGCGCAGGCTGAAAACTTCTTGACGCAAGCGCTGCGCCAAGTATTCGCAGTATCCGAGGCTTACCCTGACTTAAAGGCGAATCAAAACTTTCTAGCCCTTCAAGAAGAATTGACGTCGACTGAAAGCAAGATCGCCTTCGCCAGGCAGTTTTACAACGACACAGTTCTCAAGTTCAACAACCTCATCCAGGTATTTCCGAACCTCGTGATCGCAGGGATGTTTGGTTTCAAGGCAAGAGAATATTTCGAGATCGATGAAGAAGCACGGGGCCCGATCAAGGTCGAATTCTAAGCCTCCTCCCATATGTATGAACTTATAGCGGCGAATCGCCGTCGATCGGTGTTTCTCGTTGTCTCCTTCGTCCTTCTGGTCGCGGCATTGGGGTTCATCTTCGGTTTGGCATGGGATGTCGGCTATTTCGCGGCCGTAGCCGCAACTGCCGTAGCGGTTGTGGCGAGCATCTTCGCTTACTACAGGTCCGACAAGATAGTGCTTCGCATCAGTCATGCACGAGCGGCCGATCCTGCAGATCCCAATCAGGCAAGGCTTATCAACATCACCGAGGGTTTGAGTATCGCTGCTGGCATCCCCGTCCCCGGGGTGTATGTCATCGACGATGAAGCCCCCAATGCCTTCGCGACCGGACGTGATCCTAAACACGCGGCCATCGCCGCCACAACGGGATTGCTGCAGAAGATGAATCGCGTCGAACTCGAAGGTGTGATTGCACATGAACTCAGCCACATCCGCAATTACGACATCTTGGTCACTACCATCGCAGTCGTTCTGGCAGGACTCGTGACGCTTATGAGTGACTGGATGCTGAGGGGTTTCTGGCGAGTTGGGGGCCGGCGGCGATCTGGTGGCGCGATCGTTGGCGTTCTAGGTTTAGTAGCGGCTTTGTTAGCGCCGCTCATTGCTCAGATGATCCGCATGGCACTTTCACGAAGGCGCGAGATGCTCGCCGATTCAACCGGCGTCATGTTGACTCGCTACCCGCCAGGCTTGGTAAGTGCGTTGAAAAAACTAAGAGATGATTCGACAGTCGTGCGTACCGGGTCGCGCGCTACCGCACATCTTTGGATCGAATCGCCGCTTCATCGCAGCGGGTCTGGCGTTCTCAGTTGGACCAACCGATTATTCGATACTCATCCGCCCATCGAAGAACGAATCAGAATCCTAGAAAGTCTCTAAGGAATAACCGAAAAATAAGGAAGAATCCAGGCTAAACAAAGGGAACAATCGAAGGTGGAAGCAGGATTCGGCTAGCGAACGTCGAATGTTTAGCTCCAACACTTGTGGTGTTCATGATCCCTTGAGAGATGGAGTTTCAACAATGCGTCGATGGGCCGGAGCGGGAGCGCTTCTCATTCTTGTCCAGCTATTGACGCCGTCGGCATATGCCAATCCTGGCGAAATCTTGACGGTCGCTGGCGGTGGCGTTGGCGACGGGGGCCAAGCCATCTCAGCATCCGTTTACTACCCTTATGGCGTTGCTGTGGACTTCTCCGGCAACCTCTACATCGCCGACTACGGTAACAACCGTATTCGCAAGGTGAACGCTGACGGGGTCATCTCGACCGTTGCTGGCAACGGCAGCTACGGCTTCTCGGGCGACGGGGGCCAAGCCACTTCAGCGACCCTTAAC
>JBDSRR010000072.1:0-3769 GCA_039929185.1 Actinomycetota bacterium | reverse complement strand
TACAAGCCTTCCTATTTCAACGGGGGGATAGCCTTCCACGGAAACGGCTCGGTCCCCGCCTACCCAGCGTCGCATGGGTGCGTGCGCCTGCCGATGCCGTTCGCCGATTGGTTCTTTAACAATGCCTCATCGATCGGAACGGTTGTGTACGTTTACGGGGGCCCGGACGGCACCAACCCTCAGCCGTTCATCGCCGATAAACCCGCACCATCGCCGTCGCCGTCCCCCAGCGCGATTCCGAGCGAGTCACCGAGTCCATCACCGGAGCCTTCACCGACCGAAAGTCCGATCGAGATTACGGGCACTGCGCAAGGCTAGAAACACCTTGGGTGTCAAGAAGAGCGGTCGCTGCTTCGAAACCCGCATCGATCAGCCGAGCAGCGTGAGACATATTGGTGAAAGGAACATAGCCGACCCTGGGGATAGGCATTTCGACAACTTTGGCCAAACGACGGCTGGACTCGATCTCGCGGCGGTACCGCTGCGAACGAGCGAGTACGAATCCATGCATCATGAAATCGTGAGGGCGATGCAGGTTTCGACCCTGCCCGGCTGCGTTCACATTTAAGACATAGACAGTTTTCGCCCCCAAATTGATAGCCTTCGAAATCGCGACGTTGTTCGATACGCCGCCGTCGATATATGTGATGCCATCGATCACAACAGGAGGGAAAACCCCCGGCATAGCCGCAGATGCCAGCAGTGGTTCCAAAAAACATCCGGTCGAGAACCATTTCTCGTCCCCAGTCTCAAGTGTTGTGGCATTGATGTGAAGCGGCACGACGAGGTCGCCGAAATTACGCTTTCCCGATACTTCCGAATTGATGATCCTGCGCAAACCAGCGTTCTCATATACGTACGACCCCTTCCTTAGAGCATGCCACGCCGAAACAAGCTTGCCCCCAGGAAACAGATCATCTTTGCGCATCTTCAGCCACAATTGGGAAAGTCTTTCGGCACCCCCAACGGTGGGATCGGCGGCCAACATCAGAGCATTCAGGGCCCCAACCGACGTGCCGACCAAGATGTCAGGTTGTACGCCATTTCCTAGAAGGGCCTGGAGCCACCCAACCTGAACGGCACCAAGCGGCCCGCCACCCGACAGCACAAATGCCACCGGGCCGTGCTTACGCATCCGCGCTTTGTCCTTCAGGTCCCCCCAGGTCATACCCTGATTAACGAGGATCAGTCGGTTTTGTGACGGCCCGAACCTAAAAATCCTAAAAGGGCGGCACCTTCTTAGTGGATGCTAGTCAGCGAGGGATCCAACGGATCCAAGTCACAGTGCCATTACCGTGCTTGTCGACGTCAACCACCGTTGAGGAGCTATTAGCCCAGCCTGCGGCCTCCGGCGCACTGGCCGGGGTGCCTGAGCCGTCGAGGTGGGTGTAGCTCGCCTCCAACTGGTCGTAGTCATGCGTGTTCGGATGCTCGTTGCTAGGCGGTCCAAGAGGAGAGTTCGTGTAATCCATACAGGTGCCGAGGTTTGGGTTGGCAAAGTTTTCGTCGACGTGAAAGAGCCCCAAGGTATGACCGACCTCTTGACAGGTCACCAACCTCTTCCACGCCACTGTATTGTAAGTGCTCTGCGAGAAGTAGCTGTCATTCAGTTTTACGTGGCCAGACACGATGTGGTTATCGGAGACCAAAACAACGGCAAGACCTAGCCAGCCCGTGAGACCGTAGTTAGCGTTGCAGACCTCCACGGTACCGACACTCACGAACAGACGAGCCACGTCCAAGCTAGGGCCAAGCAGCGAACAATTGTTGACGTCGGCTGTGACGGGAACGATAACCGTGTTGAGGACTGAGGAAGCCGACCAGTCCCACGAAGCCTGAGTCAAGTAGCCCTCCCACTTGGGCGACACATTGTCACGCAACACGACAGTGAATGGATTGGCTGGGCGGGCCCAATGGAAAGACCAACCATGAGTGGCGCTCGCTGGGGACAGGACCATAGCGAGCAAAGGCAAGGTCGTGAAAAGCATTGTGAGCCTGATTCGATTCTTCAAGTGAACCCCTTTTCCATCGTCGGCAAGTACTAGCATCGGCAAATACTAGTTATTACCCCTACAACTTCGCCAATTCTTTGGAAAGTCCTGCTTTTCGAGCAAAAGAGGCACCTTAAAGCCAATCTGCGGAAGAAGCGGCTGATTTACTTAAAGCACTACACGACAAACTGACAACGGTTTCGAGAATCAGACCATCAATTAACTAGGACTTTTTTCTGGTGCTCGTGACTTTGCGTTTCGCCTTGTTGGCCCCAGCTTTAGCCGCGGCACCTGCACTTCGCTTGGCTGCTCCACCTGCCGCCTTCGTGGTGCTCACTGTGGACCGAGCTGCTGCCTTGGTTTTGGTTTTCGCCCTCTTGACTTCTTTGGTATCTCCCAGAACTTTCGCTGCGGCAGTGACGGCCGCGAGGGCAACCTTCGCTGTTGCTCCGATAGCTTTCAGCGCGAGTTGGGCCTCCCTTCGCGCCTGCTTGTATTCCTTTGATCTGCCGATCTGGCTGCCTGTGGTCTTTGCAACCTTTGCCGCACGATCGGCCGCTTTACGAACACTCGCGGCAGCGTCCTTTACAAGCTTTTGCGTTTCCTTTAGATCCTTCTGCACATCACGGTTGGCCATGATTGTCTCCTTTCACTTCATGGAACGGGTCAATGGAACAGGTCAATGGAAGGGGGTTATGCGTACCCACCTGCGCTGTTTGCAAGCCGGACACTGCAACCATACGTTGTGATACTTAAAAGGGTTGGCAAGGAATAAAGGTACGGCGAGCCCAACCATTCCGAGAGCTCCAACCCTGGTTCGCATGGCACATCCCGAACACTCCACCGTGAACGGGCCGCTAGAGCGTGAAACCCCTGAAAACAGGGCTGCCTTTCCCTCTGGGTCTTGTTGTTTCACATCAGACTCCGCGCTACCGAACGGTAAGCCTCGGATCCTGGATGCTTAGGAGCGAGGTCGAGCAAACTACGCCCTCGCGAAGGAGCCTCTGCGAACCGAACAGACTTGCGCACCGCTGGCTCGAAGATGGGTATCGCGTAGCGCGACGCAACCTGCTCCAGAACTTCTCGAGAATGGTTGGTACGAGGATCAAACATCGTCGGGAGTATCCCGCGTATCTTGAGATCCGGATTCGTATATCGCCGAACGTCATTGATGGTGTCGATGAGCTGGGAAACGCCCCGCTGAGACAGCGCCTCACATTGAAGCGGAATGATGACGTCAGTCGCGGCAGTTAGCGCGTTGATGGTAAGAACTCCGAGCGAGGGCGGGCAGTCGATAAGGATGGCGTCGTAGTCTTGCTGAACTTCTTGAAGGGCGTTTCGAAGTTCATATTCGCGCCCCGTCTTGGAGAAAAGAAATAGTTCCGCTCCCGCCAATTCGATATTTGACGGAGCAACATCGACATCACCGACGATGATGACTTTTTGGATGGGCATCCTTCCAAGCAGCACGTCATGAATGGTGACATCGAGCGAATCTGGATCGTGTCCTAGCGAAAAAGTCAGGCTTGCTTGAGCATCAAGATCGACTAGAAGAACCCGATACCCCTGTTCCGCCAGAGCGGCCCCCAGACAAGACGTTGACGTGGTCTTAGCCACTCCGCCCTTTTGGTTGGCGATTGCAAAAACATGCGCAGCCACAACTACTCCTCCGGGATCGGCTTGCCCTGGCTTATCGCTTCCAATGCCTTGGGAAATCCGATCCTTAGAAATGGTTTGAAGTTCGAGTCCTGGTATTCGAGCACGCTGCCGATCAATCT
>JBDSRR010000071.1:0-6281 GCA_039929185.1 Actinomycetota bacterium | reverse complement strand
GCCGTTCACAGTCACGCCGCAATCGGTTGGAACCCAGGTAAATATGGCAACCAAGCCGACAAGCATGCCGACCGACACTAACCACGCGATGGGGCGCAGACTCGCCAGTTTGTCGGTCACTCGGAGATCACGAATTCGAAAGTCACGACCCCGATAGTAACGAACACCAGGTCATATACGCCTATAAGGACGAACCAGCGCGCTTCGCTGGCCGTGGTCCCGCTTGAAAGGAGACTCGATGTCAGCTTTGACGCGCCCAGGATCACCGGCAGTAATGCGGGAAATGCGAGCAGCGGCAAAATGAGCGCCCGCGCTCGTGCATATTGAGAAGCTTGGCCGAATAAAGTACCGATGGCGGCCATGCCGATATTTGCCGCTACAGCGACTGCAAATATCTGGGGAAACAGCAGGCCCGGCGCGATGTCAACGAACAGCAAGAGCACAGGGACGATGACCATCTCCAAGGCGATCATGTACGCGAAGTTAGAGATGGCTTTGCCCATGAACAGCGCCGCCGGGTCGACGGGGGCCATTAGCAGACCCTCTATTCGTGAGCCTTCTTTCTCTGTCGACGCAGACTGCCCGAAGCCAGTTATGGCAGCGAAAAGCAGGCTCGCCCAAAGGAACGCGGCCGTTGTATCGCGGGCTTCGGGCGTGTTTACAGCGGGCAATGTGAAACTCAAAAGAAACACTAGGGCGAGAGCGAACATCACCATGGCGGGTGCGATCTCTTTGGCCCGTGATTCGCTGCGGAGGTCTTTCATGGCCAGTGTAAGTATTCGATTCAAAGTAATCGCCCGTCGCTAAGTTCCAGAGTTAGATCGGCGAAATTGGCGCGGTCAGCATCATGGGTCACCAAGATCGTGGTTCGGTGCGGTCTTGTGATCCACGTCTGCAACTGAGCCGAACCATGTCGGTCAAGGCCCGTGTACGGCTCATCCAATAGCAGGATGTCTGGGTCATGTAGCAATGCGCGAGCTATCGCAGCGCGCTGTGTTTGTCCGCGCGACAAAGTGTGAACCGCAGAGCCTGCAAGGCTGCTTATACCCATGGTTTCGATGGTCAACCCAACCCGGTCTTCGTCGGCTCGGTACAGCCGCGAGTAGAAACGAAGGTTTTCGATCACCGTTAGGTAGGGGTAAAGATAAGTCTCGTGTCCCAAAAATCCGATCGATGCCTTGCGTTTACGAGGGTCCTCTCCCATTATTTGGATTTGTCCCGCCGACGGACGTGCAAGTCCTGCTATCAGTCGAAGCAGAGTGGACTTGCCCGAACCATTGGCTCCCAAGATGGCCGCAGTCTTTCCCGAAGCAATGTCGAAGGTGACGCCGTGCAGCGCATGAACGCTGCCGAACCTTTTACTCAAGGCCGAAGCTGATATCACTTGACCAATTGCTCGGTCGCTCTGACCAGTCCTTCCTTCAACCCGAGCCGCTGCCGTTTGTGTTCATCTTCCGAGAGATCGCCTGAAGCGAATCTCTCGTCGAGCAGGGCGATCTGGTCGATCATCGCTTGGCGGTCTTGCGCCGTAACCTTCATTGCAAGTCTTCTGCGACTTCCGAAGATCAGGCCCAAAAGCCCTATGGCGCCAAGGATGGCTAGTCCAACCCATATGCTCGATGTTGGTTTTGATGCGTGAGCGATGTTGGCTTCGAGCAAGTTTCCAGCGGCGGGACCCTCTGCGCGGAATCGGCGGAAGGTTTTACCGCCGAATGTTTTCTGCTCCTTGAATGTAAGCGCTGGGGATTGCAGTTGCAGTCCAGGGCCGATCAGTACGTCCACGTGTTTGGTTGGATACGATGTGGCTCTTTGAAGCAACAATCCATTTCGCGGTGCGCGAAGTTTGTATGAATAAGAGAAGTTGGTGGCGCCGGGTTGAAGTGGGTCTGCAGATACGATCCCGTCTGGGTACGTACTCACTCGGTCAGCAGTTATACCTTCACCTGCCGATACATCAAAGCCAGCGACGGCGACGGGCAGATTCACAACCGAGGGGGCGTCATCTTGGGCCTGCCCTATGTAGGTACGGTCGGATGAGTTCGAGAGGCGCATAAGTTGCAAAACCTCGAACGCGCCGTCTTTTCCTTCGATGATGGTGACGCTATCGGATTCAACACTGATAACGAGGGTGTCTCGTGTGGTTTCGAATACTTTCAACTCCACCTTCAACTCGGTGCTGGCCGCAACGTCGATGACCGTGCTGTACGTAATCTGTTGATAGGTGGTGGCCACAACGTAACGGCTCCCGTTGCCGTCGAATCCATCGATGCGAAACATACCGTCGGTAGCGGTAGCGGTGAGCCGCTGAGTCTCTTTGCCGGAGGATGTCAGTTGAGCGGCTGACACCTGCGCGTTCGCAGGGATAGCCCCGCCTGCCGTGCCGTTGACGATCGTTCCCACGAGCGCCACTGCGCCGGAGGCCGGACTAGGCAGCCCGACAAGTGTCGATGCTGTGAGCGCGGCCAACAGCCAGGTTTTCATTCGCTTGATCTTAGGCGTCTGCGAGCTTGTTCGATCTCTCGTTCCAACGAGTCACCCAGTTGATCGAGGCTTTGATGTGCGTCGAGCTTTCGGAGTATTTCGATGACCTCAGCTTCGTTCTGTCGACGCATGTGCAACTCGTCAGCGTCGGAAACTTTGCCAAGCTTGTGATCAAACTCGAGGTCGAGCATCACGCGATAGATCGCGTTCTTGGTTTCGATCAAATCTTCGTAGTCGTCGTCCATCGCCGCCGCGCTGCGGTTGCGCATCACTAGAGGAAGGAGCGTCCAGACGGCAAGCAGTATCGAAAAGACAAGTGCGAAGATCATGGGCCGCTCCACTTTCTTATCCCCAAACCGAGCGCGATCATGGCGATCGTCGTGACTGCGGCGGGAACCATCCAGACGATGTTGCTCTTTGGTCTTCCGAGCACCGCGGTGCCATAGTTTTCTACCAGCCATTTATCGATCTGCTCATTCGTTGCGCCGCGATCGATCTCAACGGCTATCCGATTGCGCAGGTCGGCCGATTGCGAAGAAGGACACTCGTCTACGGTTAGTCCTGGACAGAACGGCGACATCGTTCGCCCTGCTACGTCCTCAGCGGTAGGCCTTGCGTCAGGGTTTGGGCCCTTTGCTGACAAGGCGATGACGAAAACGAAGCCTGTCAAAATGGCCAAGGGCAATATCCATTTCATGCTGGAACCCCCTCGCGCTCCGCCAAGATGACGACCATCCCGATACTCATGATGAACGCCCCGATCCAAACCCATGCAACCAGCGGATTCACCCACGCTCGTACAGTTGCAGTTGTGTCGCGATCCATTCGCGTCAGCACCAAGTAAAGATCCTCGACCAAAGAGGTTCTAAGGCCAATCTCAGATTGGGGCGTGCGTTGGGCCAAGTGAAAGTTACGTTGAGGTCGAAGCGTCGCGATGTCTTTGCCGTTGCGGGCGACTTTCATCACAGCCATGTTGACGACCTTTTCAGGCGTCGAGAAAGTGCGGGCGCGGGCGTAAAGGATGTCGTAGTCACCGATCTTGAAACTCATGCCCGGCTTTATCGTTGTGGTTGTGCTTTGACGAAAGGCATTACCTGAAAACCCAAGAACGATCAACACGACGCCAAGATGAACGATGTATCCGCCGTACCTTCGCTTGTTGCGCCGGATGACGTTAAGGAGTCCGTGGTGAGCGCGAGCACCACTGACGAACTCTCCCAAGGTTGCCGAGGCGACAAATGCGCATAGTCCGAGAGCGAACATGGCTGCCCAAGACCGCATCCCCGAAATGGCCAAGCTCACGATCGTGATCATTCCCATTGAAAGGGGGAGCGCGAACTGGCGCCTCAGACTGCGGGTCGAAGCCCTACGCCAAGCGACAAGTGGCCCCACACCGCTGAGGGCGAACAGTGCCAATCCGGTGGGGATGAAAACCGAGTTAAAGAATGGGGGGCCGACCGAGATCTTCGACCCATTGGTGGCTTCGACGAGAACCGGATAGATGGTTCCCCATAAAACAGTGAAGGCGAGGGCGACGAACAGTAGGTTGTTAAACATGAAAGCCGATTCGCGCGAGATGACCGAATCGAGGTGGCGATCAGAGCGGAGTCGATCGTAGCGCCATCCCAAAAGCGCGAAGGACCCAACAGCAACAAAACCGAGAAGCGGTAACAGATATTTCCCAACAGGCGATTCACTGAAAGTGTGAACCGAAACCAACAACCCCGACCTGGTCAAGAAAGTGCCGAATAGAGATAGCGAGTATGTGGCCAGGATCAGGGCCACGTTCCAAACTTTCAACATTCCGCGGCGTTCCTGGATCATCACTGAATGCAGGAATGCCGTTGCGGTAAGCCACGGCAGAAAGCTAGCGTTCTCGACGGGGTCCCATGCCCAGTAACCCCCCCAGCCCAGTTCCATATACGCCCATGCCCCGCCAAGGATGATGCCCAAAGTTAGGAATGACCATGCCAGCACGGTCCAGCGCCTTGTGGACGTGAACCATCGTGGGTCAAGTCGGCCGCGCACAAGTGCGGAAACTGCAAAGCCGAATGGAACGATCAGTCCGGTCAGACCGAGGTAAAGAAGGACAGGGTGGATCGCCATGAAGGGCGACTGCAGCAGCGGAGTCAAACCTTTGCCGTCGATGGGGATCGGCGAAATGGTGGCGAAAGGGTTGGCGCTGAACGCGAGAAGGCCCAAGAAAAACGCGAGGACCGAACCGAACACCGCTGTCGCGACCGGCACCAGATCTGCCCGGCGACTTCGTTGCATGACGACTGCGGTTGTAGCGTATGCCGCTGTCAACGATGCCCACAATAGTAATGAGCCCTCCATCCCTGCCCACAGCGCTGTGAATGTGTAGGCCTTCGGTGTTGAGCGGCTCGTATAACTGACGACGTAGCCGATCGAAAAGTCATGGATGTAAAGAGCCACGATGAGCAACACGAGGCATGTGCCAGTGAGTATGCAGCTCGATATCAATGCTCTTTGTCCCGAAAGCACTGCGCCCAGATTCTTGCGTCGATATCCGAGCAGCGACAGCATCGATGCCATCAAGGCACCTGCGAAGGCGGCGTAGAGGAGAAAGCGTCCTGCTGAAGCGATGTCCACCGTGTCAGCCGCCGGAGGCGACCCTGGCCTTGAACTTAGATGGACATTTAGCCAGGACTGTTGAAGCGGTGAATAGGCCCGGTTCGGTGACGGTACCTTCGGCCACAACTTCAACGCCCGTTCCGAATGTGTCGGGAAGCACGTCCTTGGTAGTGACTGCGATCTCGCCCTTGCCGTCGGTAACGGTGAAATTAGTGGTTTCGCCTAACTGCTCGACGCTGCCGGCGACAACTTTGCCTGCGACGCGAACTCGCGTACCGGGGTTTATCGGGGCAGCGGACAGCTCGCCGGGCGTTTTGTAATAAGCGGTAGCTCCGGTGCCCGTGAGTGACCAAATTATGAGCCCGACGATGGCCGAAACCACGATGCCCGCGGCGATGACGAAGCGTGTACGAGATTGCATCGGCCGATTATCCCAGTCTTGGCCGAGAGCCGTCGATGCAACTCCCGGCGGAGCATGGTAGACAATCCCAATGCTAAGCAGTCAACAAGATGGTGCCGCCCGGGCTTCGCTATTTTCTTCGGTCGTTTGGCTGGTCTTCGGGGCAGCCTCGTATCTTGCTGCTTCCGCCAAATTGGTGAGACCTGAATTTCTTTCTGGCCGATTTCTTTCCTACGGACGCTTGAGCGCGGTTGCCTCGGTTTCGATCCAATATGGATGGCTGGCGTTGGCCGGTATAGGCGCTATCTTCTACGTCCTGCCTCGGGTAACAGGCTCGCCGATGCATTCAGAGAAGCTGGGGTTTCTGGCTGTTGCCTTGATGAATCTGTCAGTGATTTTGGGAATCGCTGTCAATCTTGGAATCGGGCCTCAAGGGCATCCATTCTCTGAATTGCCAAATGGGCTGTACGTGCTCCTGCTGGTAGCGACGCTCGGTGTCGCGCTAAACGTAGTACGAACTATTTCGTCACGAAGCGAACCATCTCTTTATGTTTCTGCTTGGTTCTTTGCCGGCGCGGCGATATGGGCACCGCTGGCCATCATCTTTGGCAGACTGGTTCCACTGACCGGCATGGCGGATTCGATAGCCGACTTGTTCGGCCTCAACGCGGTGCTCAATCTTTGGTTCGGGGCAGTGGGCATAGGTGCGCTTTATTACGTGATTCCAAGAGCAACAGGTGCTGCTCTTTATTCGCATCGGTTGGCTCTGGTTGGGTTTTGGACGCTTGCATTCCTTGGTCCCATG
>JBDSRR010000070.1:0-14039 GCA_039929185.1 Actinomycetota bacterium | reverse complement strand
CGGTAGTCGGGAGTGAAAGGCGTTTGGCTCTGATCGCAAAGGACATCGTCGAGCACTTTGAGACTCGCCTCTCTGCGCTGGAGGGCAAGGCGATGATCGTCTGCATGTCGCGGCGCATCTGTGTCGATCTCTACGAACAGATCGTCAAGCTCAAGCCAGAGTGGGATTCTGAGTCCGACGAGTCGGGCGCGATCAAAGTTGTGATGACGGGGTCGGCATCGGATCCGGCAGGGTGGCAGAAACACATTCGCAGCAAATCCAAACGGGAGGCCATGGCCAAACGATTCAAAGACCCTGACGATCCTTTCAAGGTAGTGATCGTAAGAGATATGTGGCTCACTGGATTCGATGCACCGAGCCTTCACACGATGTACATCGACAAACCTCTCAAGGGACACACACTCATGCAGGCGATCGCGCGCGTCAACAGAGTGTTTCGAGGAAAGCCTGGGGGCCTCGCCGTCGACTACATCGGGATCATCGATGATCTTCGAAAGGCTCTTTCGGCATATACGGAAAGCGGAGGAGCCGGCGAGGCGACGCTCGACTTAGACAAAGCCGTGAAATACATGCTCGAGAAACTGGAGATCTGCCGTGCCATGTTCCATGGATTCGACAACACCGCGTTCTTGACAGGTTCGGCTAGCGATCGATTAAGACTTCTGCCCTTGGCTCAAGAGCATGTGCTAGGGCAATCAGATGGCAAGGAGAGATTTGTTAAGGCGGTAATCGAACTCTCCAAGTCATTCGCGCTAGCAGTATCGAGAGACGAGGCGCAGGCGGTGACAAACGAAGTCGCGTTTTTCCAGACTGTGAAAGCGCAGTTGGTGAAGACAGACCGCGCAGCCCAGCGCCCGCAGGAGGAGTTGGATCAAGCGATCAAGCAGATCGTCTCTAGCGCGATCGCACCGGAGGGTGTCATCGACGTTTTCCAGGCGGCTGGGCTCAAGAAGCCGGACATCAGTTTGTTGTCGGAGGAATTCCTCGCCGAGCTAAAGGACCTCCCTCACAAGAACCTCGCTGTCGAGCTTCTCAAGAAGCTGCTGAACGACGAGATCAAGGTGAGGCAGAGGAGCAATGTAGTGCAGTCGAGGGCATTCTCGGAAATGCTCGACAGCGCGATCCGCCGTTATCAGTCGAGAGCCATCACAACCGCGCAAGTGATCGAGGAATTGATCGCATTGGCGCGGAACGTGCGCGAAGCGCAGAAGAGAGGAGAAAATCTCGGGCTGACCGACCAAGAACTTGCCTTCTACGACGCTTTAGAGACAAACGACAGTGCCGTGAGAGTGCTGGGGGACGACGCGCTCCGAAAGATCGCAGTGGAATTGACCGAGACAGTCCGACGAAACGCCACGATCGACTGGACCGTGAAGGAGACAGCGAGGGCCAACCTTCGACGAATGGTACGCAGGATACTTCGGAAATATGGCTATCCACCCGACATGTCGGAGAAGGCAACGCAGACGGTCCTGGAGCAAGCGGTCCAACTGGGCTTCGAGTTTGCAGAGGAGGCGCCTGCACCTGCCGAATCGCCGGATCTCATTGAGAAAGCACCATTCGAAATAGTTGCTGACTCCGAGGCTCGGCCCTACGAGAACTGCATCCCGCTGGTTTCGTTAAAGGCGGCCGCAGGAAGCGTTGGTGACGAACGTCTCGTTGAACCCGAGGCTTGGGTGTCACCGAATGGAAGAACAAAACCTGGGTCCGGACTCTTCGTTGCTCAAGTTGTTGGTGAGTCGATGAACCGGCGGATCCATAACGGCTCCTACTGTGTATTTCGCTATCCCGTTGAAGGCTCGAGACAAGGGCGAGTTGTTCTCGTCGAGCATCGAGACATCGCGGACCCGGATCTCGAAGGGCCATTCACGCTAAAGATCTGGGAGAGCGACAAGCAAGAGACGGACGACGGCTCGTGGCGGCATGCAGAGATTCGATTGATCCCCGATACGACCGCGTCCGGCTACGAACCGATTGTATTGCGAGACGTTTCTGAGGATCAGATCCGCGTTGTCGCCGAACTTGTTGAAGTTCTCGGCTAGAGGCGGCCATTCGTAACCTAAGGGACCGAAGTGAAGAAGTTGCGACCAGAAGAGGAATGGGCCAGACGGGTAATCGAGGCCGATCTAGGTTTAACCGTGCGCCAGCACGACGACGGATCTGTAGCCGCAATGCATGACCTGGACATAATCCGCGGCGATGAGAAAGCGGCTGCCGTCGAGGTAACTGCCGCTGCCGACGCAGAATCGATTGAGTGGTGGAACTTGGCGAACGGAACGGACGGCAGATGGATCGCGGAGGGTATCCGCGGAGGCTGGATGATCAGTGCCGAGCCTTCCTCTAAGGTGAAACGTCTTCGTTCGGAACTTCCCAAGCTCTTGTCGACACTGGAGAGCCAAGGCATCGACTCAATAAGTGTTGAAGACTGGCGAACCAGCGAAAGACCAGAGGTCAAATACGCTCGATCACTGGGAGTCGCCACCGCCCGCCAAGGCGGGACGGATTTTGCCGGAAGCATCTATCTGAC
The DNA here is from genome assembly GCA_039929185.1 of Actinomycetota bacterium. Lineage (GTDB taxonomy): Bacteria > Actinomycetota > CADDZG01 > JAHWKV01 > JAHWKV01 > JBDSRR01. Next base: position 11,512 of record JBDSRR010000070.1, on the reverse strand, counting down.
GGTGCAGTTGCCGATCGAACGATCCGCTGGATTTGTCGCGGACGATGCTGACGCGGCTGCAGCGTGGATTGGCACCTTTTTGAGGGAGCCCGAACAAAGCGATGTCTTAGTCAAGCTTTCCCATTCCGGCTGCAACGAACGTCATGCCTTCGTGATACTTCCAGGATTCACGAGCGCTCCTTTTCCAGTCTTCGACCTCTTCATACGCGACGAAGCACCGCTTCCGACGATCAATCCAGACCTCCCCCCGGAGGTTACAGACGTTTGGATCGTGAGTACTTGGACGTCTGGTCAAGGTCTAAGCTGGTCGAAGTCCGGCTGGCGCCGCTTTCCGAAGGTCGATCACGCTTGACTGAAGGTCAGATCTAGTTATTGTGATTGGGAGGAAATATTCTGTGACAATGAAGTTCCAAACCCTTGACGACGTCTCTCTTGGAGGCGAGGTTCGCGCCCTTCTCGGCGAGTTAGCTGAGGAGCTCCGCCGCTTTCGAGAGCTCGGCGAATTCTCTCCTGAGGTCAGTGAAGAGATTAGCCGGACATTCTTGCCCGAGAGAATAAGCGACACACTCAATATTGAAGGAGTACGAGTCAATCCGCGAATGACGCGCGCCATTCTTGAGGGCTTGACGCTGTCAGAAACGGATAGGTACAACGAGAAGGAGGTCCTAAACGTAATCGATGCGAACGAATTCATGGAAGGAATGGCAAAGGATAAGCACGCCATTTCGAAAGAATTGATTCGCGAACTCCACAAACGCGTGATGAAAAATCTTATCCCGACAGCTGGGGCCTTTCGCGGGCATGATGTCCAAATCACGGGGGCTTCATTCACGCCTCCGCAATTCGCCGACGTGCCTGCTTTGATTGAACAGCTTTGTTCAGTATACGAGGCATCCGTCCGCGAATTCCCTCAAGAGCACGCCATTGTAGGTGCTGTCTGGTTTCACGCCTCGTTCGCAGCCATTCATCCATTCATCGACGGAAATGGAAGAGTTGGACGCCTCCTCCAAGACTACGTGCTAATTCGGCATGGCTTGTTGCCTGTTGGAATCCCAGCCGCTCGGCGCCAGGAATACTACGACGCTCTCGCCGCCGCCGATGGTGGGGAATGGACCCAACTAATTGAGATTGTTGTGGACTCTGAATTAACTGCTCTAGACCGAGCACGTCGGATAGCCGAAGCGCCCGCCCAAAGGCGGAGTCGTGTACGGTCGCTGCTCAACATGGCCCAAGCAGCAACGCGTCAACGTGATTACAACAGGTATGAGGTTTGGCGAAGAAGAATCGACGGGATTCGAGACGAATTCAATCGTTGGGGAGTGGAATTTAACGATGAGGCTGCCCACTTCGAGGTTCGGACTAAGGTATTCGATCCCATCTCTTTTGATAAATGGTCAAATATGCGTGAGCATGGGTGGACTCCAGGGACATGGGTCTTTTCTCAGGCCTTTTTTGTTGAAAGGCAGCAAGTGTTTTCAACGATTTTCTTCGCCCGCCGTCATGAGTATCGCTTTGCCTTGGGATACGAGGAGACACTACGTAACGCTATCGGCCTGTTTCTCACTGGGAATGAGGGCGATGGACGACCCGACTTTCATGAGTACAAGGATCCATACATTCGTCTTAGGGAACTCATCTACAACGACACTCAGGAACTCCTTGTTTTTCGGGATTCGAATGTGATGGCTGCCAAGGAAACTCCCGATCAATCCGTGAACCTGCACCTTGCTGAACCTCGATGGCGCGGCGATGACAGTGTGGGCTTGCCAGACATAGTGGAAGAGTACTTTACGGATGTATTAGTCAAACTAGGGCTAACTTAGAGGCCCTAGGGCGCCCCCTTCCCATAATGATGGGACAACGGAAGGCGAGGTACATCGTATCGGGCAAGACTAGCAATCACAGCTATGAATCGTCCCCAAGTAGTCATCTGGCCGTTCTTCGTATCCCCCTATCGCTAGATTTCATTCACGAGTACTGAGTGGGTCAGGCCCTGCATGAAGGCTACTCCCTCCGCCACATCATCCCTGTCCAGCGCTTGCAGCGGGGGTTCCAATAGCGAGCGGGATAGGATCACTACTGTCTTCATGCGGGCTCTCGTGATCGCTACGTTCAGCCGGTTTCGTGAGTAGATGAATTCGCGCTCCATCAGCGCATACTCCGGGTCCGCCACGCCGTAGGACACGATCACCATGTCGCACTCCTGGCCCTGCATTTTGTCGACCGTGTCAACGAATGGCTCCGACTCCCAACTCCGGCGGCGATGAAGGTCCCGGCGGATCGCACGGATCTGCGCGTGATGCGGCGATACGATGAACAACCTTTTCGACCAGAACTCCTCGTCGTCGCAATCCAACAGCTCCCGATAGCGGCACGCCACCGCCGCCACGAGCGCTGCCTCCTCCGGATTCTCCGGCCCCGAGCGCACCACATCCATAACGTGCATCACCATCGGGTGCGTTGGGTCGAGAAGTTGGCTGATCAAGCCGTTGCGGCGATAACCATTCAACTGAAGGCGACGCGCAGCAATCGCAGGCGTTGCCGGCCCGTACTCTGCGGGATAGATCGAGTTGCGCGGGTACTCGCACAGCACATCGTTCATCCGGAAGTTCTCTAATAGCGTCGCAACGGTCACATGGTCCGGGTCGCGTTCGCGAAGAGCCTCCAAGATCGAGCGATGGATCAGCGGTTCACCTTCGGGTATCCGGTAGTTGCCCTGCACGATCGGCGGCAGCTGTTTGTCGTCACCTGCGATCAATAGACGTTTACCATCGCGTAGCCGCCTCACCGCTATCGCCGTTTCTGCAACCTCTAACTGCGAGCCTTCATCGACCACGACCATGTCGTATCGCACTTCATCCGGCGTCACCTTGCGCGCCTGCCACACCGTCGCACCAATCACGACGATCTGCTCGTTCGAGATGAACTCGGCCCCCTTCTTGGGATTGAGCGTCTCTACTGGCGAATTACCTGCCACCAACATCTTGCGCACCTCAAGGGCGCCGCCGTAGATCGAAGAAGTGTTCTGCACATCGACGATCTTTCGTAGTGCATTGTCGATCGCTTGATTCGTGAACCCGGTGACGAGCACCCTGAACTCCAAGCCCTCGCGCCGGTGCGCTTCCGCCATCGCAAGGATCGTGACCGCAAGAAAGTGGGTTTTGCCCGTGCCCGGCGGCCCCCACACGAGTTGCAGGTCGTGACCCAGGATGCCGTTCAACGCATCCATCTGTGAAGGCATCAACCCGCTTCTACCCGCAAGCTCTGAAGCGACCAACATGATCGAGGGCGCAACGGACAACTGTTTGCGCGCACTGACCGGGTCGGCCAGCAACCTCACTAACCACGGATCATCTTGTTGATCCATCTGCGCAAGCTCAGCGAGGAGGAAATCGGACATCGGGTCTTTGAAGCGCTCTTCGAGGAAGGTCACTTGGCCCTCTTGAGGTGGCACGAACGCCTCGGTCTTCTTGAGGTCGATCGTCAGCACGTCGCCATCGCGCGCGCTCACTTTCGCTAGCGCCATGTCGAGTTGCTTCGGCGCCCAGTGCTTCTTGCGGTATGCGAAGTCGTCGAATGCGAACCGCGCCCTGCGGCCCCCATCGGTGTCGGTTGTTAGGAACCAGTCGTGAAAACCGCTGGAGTCGAGGTCAAGTTCGACCTGGGACGGGTCGATGCGGTAGCGGCCGTCTCCCATATGCGTAAGGCGGAAAGTGTCGCCGTTCGCCAGACGCTCCGGCTCGGCGGCGGCCCTGCGGCTGCGTTTGTCGAGGAACCCAAGCACGACCTCGTAGCGGGTGACGAAAGCCAGCCGTGAGAGCAGGGGATGCTTAAAGTCCGCGCCAGCGGGGAGCGCGAACTTTGGGGGCCATGCGAACAGCGCGCTACTGCCCTTCAATCGCTCCCGCAGACCATTGATGATTGAGTTGGTCGCTCGGACCCTTTGCACGAGGCGCGACGTGATCCAGTCGAGCCGCTCGGTGTCGCCCTTGAACCACGCATTGAAGATGGCGTCGGACTTCAATCGGTTAGATATCTCGAAGTCGAAATACGGATGGACCTCGTAGGTGAATCCGAATTCCGATGGTTGCAGACAAGCGACAACATCTGCGAACGCATAGGCCACCTTGATCGGTAGCGCGAACACGCTTCGGATCACCGATATCAACACGACCACAGGGAAGAACACTTCGTTGGCTGGATGATCGTCGGCCGCCACGAGATCAGGGTGCTGGAAGTGAAAAAACAGCGCAAGAGCATCTTCTGCTATCTGCGGATCGGGATCGTGAGTGGCATCGAGCAGCAGACTGACGAGGAGCTCTCGCTCGTAAGTGTCGAAGACGTATACCTGCACGCTCTTGCGCAGTTTCCACTCTTCGAAGGAAGGGTATTGGACGTTGAAGTCGTGGACCGGTCGAAGGATCGCCATCATGTCTTTGACGAAATTGTGTCTTAGCTCCGCTACGTCTTGTTCATCAGCCGTTGGCGAGACTCGGCTGACGACGTCGTTCCATTCATCGAAGATGTGCGGCTCGCTTGCGGTCTTGCTCGGCCCCCCGCCGAAGCGGCTGATCGCATACGCGTAGATGGATCCCTGCAGAGGTTCGCTTTGAACGCTGACGATGATGCGGACGTTCTCACCTATTGGCATCGCAACACTCGATGCGTCAGTCGGGTGTTCGACACCGGTGCGGATGGCGTCGATGGAAAGCGCAAGGCGGCGAGCCTTACCCCGCAGTGATGCCGAGCCGGTCAGGATCTCGTCGCGGTTCTCGTCCTTTAAGAGTTCTTCGAGATCGCCCATTGTTTCAACCTTCGCCGCTTGCGCGAGATGCCGTTTGGCGAAGGTCGACAAGTAAGGGACGAGACTGACATCGTCGGTGGCTTCTGCTTCGGCGCGGCAGTGTTTGTAGAAGTCGCACCACTCGCACCGATAGAACAGGTGCCAGAAGGCCTTGCTTGCAGGTGCGAGTAGGATCGGCTGTAGTTCGTTGCGCAGGAAGTGCTCGAGCGGGGGCCGCACTCCGGACAGGTCAAACAGCTCTGGGTCATCCTTTTGATATAGCCAGACGCCGCCCTCGCGAGTGGTGGTGAGGTGGTCGATGCCGAGATCGTCGATGACGCTTTGCAGGATGAGCGTGTAAAGCGTTGCTTGGATGCGGTGCGAGAGCTTGGCCTCGTCCGTGGCTTTGAGATCGAGGACGGTGACTTCGAGGGGACCGTCTTGTTTGGGGGGAGTAATCATCAGCAGGTCAGGGCGGCAGTCGCTGAAGCCGACTAGCTCTGGGTCGAGGCCGTAGCGTTGGTAGAAACGCTCGGGCGCGGCGAGCGTCGGCTGATAGATGAACTGCCCGGCGGCGGCATTTCGCAGCGCGTCGATGGTTTGTCCTACCGTATGAACGCGTTTGGTGATAGCGGGCTCGGGTTCGTCTTCGCCTTCGAGGAGGGGGCCGAGCACCCGTGATTCTTTGATGTGGTTTTCGAGGACCTCGCGTTCCCATACGAAGCCTGAGTCGAGGATGGCTTTGGTCAAAAGGCTGTGGTCGAGTTCGTCGGGTGGGACGCCTTCCTGTTCCTTGAAGGCCGTTGGGGTCGCGCTATACCGAAGGTAGCGATCGCACTCGTGGAAGTAGTAGCGAGCGATGCGGCTGGGCGAGACGTTGTAGCGGGCCATCCCTAAGCGTGGCCTCTATGTGTATGGATGTCCACCCAGTCTCCTCGCTGTCTGCCGATAAGAAGTCGGCACGATCGGGGCAGCCTGACCGGTTCGCCTGAAACACAACCTTGACACTAGTTGTCATGCCCCACCGCGACCATGAAGGGACGCATTAGGAGCGCCACGACGTGCAATTAACCGTGCGGTGATGAAAGGACACCCCTGCCGGTCCGTCGCAGCGGGCTGGTGAAGCTGAGGGCAGTCCGACTGCTGGGACGAGCAAATCGGGCGGCAAGCAGCTCTGACAAAGCCGGGACTGACCATACCTCCGCCGCTATAGCGACTGGTCGGGCGGTTATCAGAGAGCTTCAGCGTCACTTTGCAGGGAAGACTTTCCTCAGGATGAAATTGAAGACGAGAGACGTGGACTAGCTGACCTCGACGGTGCCCACCATCGGAGGATGTATAAGGCAGGCGTACACGTACTTTCCCGGCTTGCTGAATCGCAGGCTGTAGACAAGGAAAGGATCGCCAGCGATAAGTCCGGACGAGAAGAATCCTTTCCCATCCCATGTTCCTCCATCGATGACCGGCGGCTTTGAAGGTCCTTCCCCATGTGGCTGTTCGGGAACTTCAGGTGATCCCCCCGCGGGAGGAGTGAGCTTCGGATTGATAACGACCTTTCCGCCTTTGGCAATCGAGAAAGACGGGAAGTACTTGGGAACGTCGAAGGAGATCGTGTGACGGCCGAACTGAGTCCATGAGACCTTCTGCCCGACCTTTGCTTTGATGGTGCGCGGAACGAACTCGTTGATGCCAGCTTGGACGTTGGGGCCGTCGACGGGCACGCCCGCAAGGTTGCCCGTGAACAGTAGCTCCCCCTCCTTCATCACCCCAGCCTCAACTAGGGCCGTCCTTTCTTGCTCCTTGGGCGCAAGTTTCTTGCTTCCAGCATTCCGGAATTCTTTGCGCAAGGGGCTCGAAGCCTTCTCTATCTCCTTGCGAGCTTTCCGGTTGACCTCATCTTGTGAGGGGATGGCTGAACCTTTGGCTTTGATCTCGATCTCGGCCGACATGAACGGGCCGTGCAAGTTGCAGTAGTAGTTGTAGATACCCGGTTTGATGTCGTCGGACATCTTGGCAGAGAACTTGTTGCCTTTGGGTCCTTCGTAAGGGATGAATCCGCTGTGGTAGTAACTTTGCTTGCCGTTGAAGGCTGGCTGAGGTACTTGCTTGCATGGAGTTTCGGTGTCTTTGGGTGGCGTCCCCGTCTGCAGATAGCACGGCTGTGCGCCGTTCTGCGCGATCTTGTCTTCGTCGGCGAACATCCAAGGAAGGCTCTGGAACGAAGCTTCCACCTCCGGAGGCTCCTCTTTGGGCAACTCTTCCCCCCGCTCGGCTGCTTCCTTATACGGCTTGACCAAATTCATCATCGTGTCCACCAATGTTCCTGCCGTGACGCTGTGCGGCTCACCGGTCCAGGTCTGCTTGAATTCCACCGTGTCCCCCGGTCGAACGGTTATCCGCCCTGGGAAGTAATCGAGGAAGAAGCTGGAGAACTCGTCGTGGCTGAAGTCGGCTAAGACGGTGCGCGTCTGGGGCGCTGAGGGATCGGTCCTCGCGCACGCGCCCGCCAGGAGGCCTACGCATGAAAGGACAACAAGAACACGTCGCATGTGTTGGGCATTGTATCGACACAAGGCGAACGCGTTCAACGATACTGTGTGAACTGTGAACGAAGTCGGCCCGAGGGGCAATAAAGCCATCCATATAGCCTCTCTTTCGCTGATAGTTGGCTATCTGGGGGCTTCACTCGTCGCTCTCGGTCTCGGGATCGCTGCAATAGCCGCAGGCCGATCGCCTTCCCTTCATGATCAGTTGCACGAAAAGGGCCTCGGAACGGACCTGCTAAGTCGCCTCGCCCAGGCCATGGCAGACGCTTCGCATTCTCAACAAGCAACCGGACAGCTTCTGCTCGATTACGGCTTCAGCATGTTCAACATATCCCTGGCCATCTTCCTTCTGTGGCTGCGAAGGAGCGATTGGACCGCCCGCCTGCTCGCTGTCGGGATGATCGGTACTGCCGCCGTCTTCAACCTCCAAGCTGAAAGCGTTTACGAATCACTTTCCAAAACGACATTCGAGGTCAGTGCCTATTGGCTTCACCGAGTGATCGCCGGTGGCGCGTACGTTTACGCCTTGCTTTTGTTCCCCGACGGCAGACTGATCCCTCGTTGGCCGAAGTGGGCGAAAGCATTGCTCTACGTTCCCGCCACTGTCGCTTTTGCATTGGGTTCTTATCGCATACAAAGCACCGAGGAGTCCACCGCCACCGTGCCTTTGATACTTTTCTTCGGGCTCTTCACTCCTGTCGCGGCGGTTATATCGCAGGGATACCGCTATCGCAGATCCCAGACTTCCGAAGAGCGGCACCAGTCAAGGTTGTTGTTTTGGGCGCTGATCCCGGCGTTGCTAGTGGGCCTATTGGTGGGGACCCAGGGGGTGGGCTCATCCCTGTCGCCGGGGTTGGAGGGCCGCGGGGTGCAGGAGCTACCGATCTTCGTGTTCCGAATATTCCAGCCAGTGTTCGCTTTGATCCCCATCGCCCTGTTCGCCGGCCTCGTCAGATATCGGCTCTGGAACATTGATCGAGTCATCACGCGGACGCTCGTTTATGGATCACTGGTGACGCTGATCGGCATGGTTTATGTCGGAGTGGTGGTCGGAGCTGGAAGGATCATCGGCGCGCAAGGCAGTAACCTGGCGCTATCGATCGCCGCTACCGCGATCATCGCTTTCGCTTTCGAGCCGGCCAAAAACGCGCTGCAGAAGGTTGCCAACCGTTTGGTGTACGGGATGAGGGCAACGCCGTACGAAGTTCTATCTGAATTTTCGGAACGTATGGGCGGATCCTATGCACCCGAAGAGCTTGCTCCACGTATGGCGCGCCTTTTAAGGGAGGGCACCAGTGCGACTAGGGCCGAGGTGTGGCTTCGAGTGGGTAGCGAGATCAGGCCCGAGGCGGCTTGGCCTCCCTGGGAAGACCAGCCTCCTCAGTCGATCCAGGTGGAGGGCGACCGGCTTCCCGAATTCGATGAGGGGACCCGGGCCGTGGCAGTGCGTCACCAATCAGAACTGCTCGCAGTGCTCGTCGTCAACAAGCCCCCGGGTGAGACGATGGTCGTTGCAGAGGAAAGGCTGCTGTCCGATCTTGCTTCACAAGCCGGGCTGATGCTGCGAAATGTAAGACTTACCGCCGAACTGGTCGCTCGCCTCGAAGAGCTTCGCGCTTCGCGCCAAAGGATCGTCGCTGCGCAGGACCAGGAACGCAGGCGCATCGAGCGCGACATCCACGACGGCGCGCAGCAGCAGCTGGTGGCGCTGCGCGTCAAGCTGTCAATCGCGGAACGGATGGCAGCAAGCCTTGAGGACGAAAACGCTGCAGGCCTTAAGACCATGATGGAGCAGATGAACCAGGAGTCCGCTGAGGCTCTGGAAACGCTTCGAGATCTTGCACGGGGCATCTACCCACCGCTCCTTGCAGCGGAAGGGCTAGCCACTGCACTTCAGTCGCAATCGCGCAAGTTCCACATCCCGATCGAGGTGGTCGACGAGGGCGTAGGTAGGCATCCACAGGAGGTTGAAGCCGCGGTGTACTTTTGTTGCTTGGAGGCTTTGCAGAACGTTGCCAAGTACGCGGAACCGGCTCATGTCAAAGTACGGCTTGGGTATCACAACGACTTTCTTGAGTTTTGCGTAGCGGACGATGGTAAGGGGTTCGATTTGGCTAGGAACCAAAAGGGGTCGGGCTTACAGAACATTCAGGATAGGGTTCACGCTCTTGGCGGCTCGGTCGAGATCACTTCAGCACCGGGAAAGGGCACCGAACTTGTCGGCAGAGTCGCCCTGCAGTCCTCTCCGCCCGAATCTAGTTGACCGTCAGGGTTCCGTCCATATCTGGAGCATGAGGCTTGCAGTAGAAGCGGAACTTGCCCGCATCGGCTTCGAAGGTGACCGTCGTTTCCTTCTTCGCGGGCACTGCCACTTCAACGTTCAAGTCGTCGATGGTGAATGTGTGAAGGGTGTCGTCTTTGTTGGTGATATGGACGCTGATGGTGCCAGCCTCGGTGACTAGCTCATCGGGCTGGAATTTGAAGTCTGTCGAAGTAACCAAAACATCCCCCTCTTTGGCGGAGACGCTTTCGAATTTCGATGAGGAATACAACGCGGTGGCAACGATTCCAGCGATCAGGAGGATGTCGAGGACGCCTAAAGCCATGGCCGTACGGCTATGAGCGAACGCTCGTCCTTTGCCTCTGACAGCCAACGATTGCGCTGATGATCACAGTCAAGGTGCAGGTCAACGTTCCGGTGATGACGATGAAGTCCGTGCCGGACGCTGCTTGAGTGTTCACGATCCCCGGTCCAGCGAAAGCACTGAACATCGCTGAACCCAAGGTCGCAAAGATCGCTCCGATTAGCCCGATCTTGCCGTGACGGAGCGCCAGGGCTCCGCCGACTATGAGTGATGCCAAGATGACCATGAAGGGCGGATCAGACGAATTGAATATGACTATCGCGGCAAACCCGACTATCGATCCGCCGACGGTTGCTGCAATACCGAGCAGCTTTCGCCAACTGAAATTTCCAGTAGGCCTATCTTCGGTCTGTGCCTCAGTTCCCTCTATAACAAAGGTCGGGCTGACCTAATCCAGCACTTTGGCGAGGAACTGTTGCGTGCGCTTGTGCTGAGGGTTGGTCAATATGGCGTTCGGCTCTCCCTCTTCGACGATGACTCCCTCATCGATGAACAGGATCCTGTCTGCAACTTCTCGCGCGAATCCCATTTCGTGGGTCACGACAATCATTGTCATGCCTTCTGACGCCAAGCGACGCATCACGTCCAGCACCTCCTTCACTAGCTCAGGGTCGAGTGCGCTTGTGATTTCGTCGAACAGCATGGCTTTGGGACGCATCGCCAGTGCCCGTGCGATCGCCACTCGCTGCTGCTGACCCCCGGATAACTGAGAAGGGTAACTATCTGCCTTCTCCGAAAGTCCTACGTGATCGAGTTCTTCCATGGCCCTTTGTCGGGCCTGCGGTTTGGACATCCGCAGGACCTTCTCCAAGGCCAGGGCGATGTTGCCGAGTGCGGTCTTGTGTGGAAACAGATTGAATTGTTGGAAGACCATCCCAACATCGGCCCGCACCTTATTGATGTCGACGTCGGCGCGCGTGATATCGATGCCAGAGACGAATATGCGGCCCCCGGAAGGCTCCTCCAACCGCGTGATGCACTTGAGCAGGGTCGACTTTCCGGAGCCGGAGGGACCGAGGATGCAAACGGTTTCGCCCCGCGCCACGGACAAGGACATCCCCGCCAGAACGGCCAAGTTTCCGAAGCTCTTGTGGAGATCTTCGACCCGGATGACTGCGTCGGAGGCGTTCATCCTTTCTCCCTTAGGAGTCGCTTTTCCAAGCGGCCGACCAGCGCTGTCAAGGGGATGGTCATCAATAGGTAAGAGATAGATGCCATGACGTAAGGCGTGGCGCTCACGAAAGCAGCAGCGCCGTCGCGGGCGACCTTAAGTAACTCTCTCTCGGCGATGGTGGCTCCGAGGACTGCCACGAGTGATGAGTCTTTGAGCAGGGCGATGAATTCGTTCATAAGTGGAGGGATCACTCTGCGGACCGCCTGGGGGATGACGACGTAGATCATCGTCGTGGCGTGAGGCATGCCTAGGCTTCGCGCCGCCTCGGTCTGACCCCTGTCTACCGATTGGATGCCAGCGCGGAATATCTCTGCAACGTAGGCCGCACTGTTTAAGGTCAGCCCGATCACTCCCGCGGGGAAAG
>JBDSRR010000069.1:0-2780 GCA_039929185.1 Actinomycetota bacterium | reverse complement strand
AAAACAACCGAGGCAGGCATCTTTCGCCGTCATTAGTTTCGATTCCTATCGCAAAGTGGGTGAGGTCGAGGAATTCGTGAAGGTCTCTCGGCTGGATGTCGTGGCGGTGCAGATGCGGATCCCTCTGCCGACTTTCGATCCGCAAAGCGTTGCAGTTGGGCAGCGTACGGTTGCAGCGGTGGTCGCTGGCACTAACGGTTCCGTCAAATTGAAGGAATTGACACAAGAGTTGGTGGAACTCGACGAGATTATCCCCACCGTTACAGATCCCGCGTATCGAGAGGTTTATGTTGCCGATGCCGATGTTCGACGAAAGGCGATCGCCCTATTGAGGTCCGATCCGTCATTAGTTTTCGCCCTTGTTGTAAAGGGTTCCAATGCGAACCTCGCAAAGGCGTCTGGGCTCGCCGAAGTGCGTTTCGTCGACGTTGCTGAAAGCCCGAGCATCTCTTTCGACTCGCACGACTTTTTTGGGCTATTGCCCGAAGATACGGTGTCTTCGTCTTGGCCTTAGTCGAAGTTTCAGACTTGACGAAGGGATACAAACTTGGCGATGCCACTGTTCATGCTCTCCAGGGAGTTTCTTTTGCGATCGAAGCAGGTACGTTCGTGGTGATCATGGGACCCTCCGGTTCTGGCAAGTCAACTTTGCTGCATCTGTTGGGAGGTTTGGATACTCCCGATCGGGGTTCTGTGGTTGTCGATGGCAGCGACCTTTCTCGGTTATCTGACGACGAGCTGACAACTTTTCGCCGCGAGAGGATGGGCTTCATCTTCCAGTTCTTCAACCTACTGCCCACAATGACTGCTTGGGAAAACGTCGCTCTCGTGCGTCTGCTCGCTGGCAAAAAACTTAGCGATCAGAAGGGTTTTGCAGGGACGGCGCTGAATAAAGTTGGGCTCGGCGATCGTGCTGACCATAAGCCGTCGCAACTTTCCGGAGGCGAGATGCAAAGAGTAGCCATCGCCCGTGCTCTGATGGGTGATCCGTCCCTGATCCTCGCAGATGAGCCGACGGGCAATCTTGACTCCGCATCGGGAGGGGAGGTTCTTCAGTTGTTGCGCCGTGCAGTAACCGACGACGGCAAAACCGTCGTCATGGTCACCCACGAATCGCGAGCTGCCGATATTGGCGACAAGGTATTGCATTTGGTTGATGGGCGGCTAGCGCAGTGAGCCTTTTCAGGCTATTGCATCTACGCAAGTTTCTTGAACATCGCACGCGCACTGCGCTATCGATCATCGGAGTATCCATCGGATCATCTTTGATGGTTGCTGTGCTGGGTCTGTTCGGATCGCTCGATGGTTCCGTCCAACGCTTCGTCGACGACATCGCTGGCGGTGCTGATCTAGAAGTGTCTGCGGTTTCAGACGAGGGATTCGATGAGCGGATCTTCTTCGACGTCGAAGGTGTCGTTGGGGTTCAAGCGGCCATCCCTGCGGTGCGCAGCCGTGTCCTTATCGGAAAACGCCAGGTGATCCTATTGGGGGTCGATGAACGTGCACAAGTACTGAAGACACGCTTTTCAGCCGCCGGGCTCCCTGGGCCCCCAGAGGCTGACCCTTCGGGGCTTTACATCGGTGAAGGACTGGCTCAACAGATCCAAGTCACTCGGGGTGCAACGGTCGATGTGGTCTCGTCAGGCGGGACGATCAAGATGAAGATTGCTGCAATCGTGGATGGCGAGGCGGGCCGGTTCAATGAAGGACGCTTTGCCGTCGCGGCATTGCCGGTTGCTCAACGGGCGTTGAATCGGCCAGGCAAGATCGACTCGATATTCATAGCTGCAGGGAAAGGGGTCGACATCGGTCCGCTCAGTCGCGCTCTGCAGAAGGTGGCGGGGTCGACGGTCTTTGTTGATTCTCCTGCTGTTCGTGTTCGGCAGGCCAAAACAACCACGAGAACTATGCGTTATGGACTACTGATGGGCGTGGCCATGGCTCTGGTAGTCGGTGGGTTCGGTGTTTTCAATACCATGAACATGGCTGCCCTTGAACGAAGACGCGAGCTGGCAACTATGCGAGCCCTTGGTGGAAATCGGCGACAGCTCCTCAGACTCTTCCTGGGCGAGGGTGCTCTTGTTGGACTCGTAGGCTCAGCAGTTGGCGCTCTTGTTGGCATAGCCATATCGAAGCGTTTGGTCGAGTCGATCCCGGCTTTCTTCTCCTCTGCGGTTGGAGTGGAGTTGGGCTTTCATCTGCCAAAACACGCGGTACCCATCTCGGTAACGGCCGGAACTTTGGTTTCGCTGTTGGCCGCATATCTTCCATGTCGTCGGGCCGTAAGAGTGGCCCCTGTTGAATCGATGAAGCCAGAGGGAGCGATCCTCATGGACGGGTCCGTCAGATTTCTAGCTTTGGCGGTCGTGTTTGGTACAGGCATGATGGTGGGAGGTTTCGCTCTGGCGGTCCGAGGAGGCGCTGGTGTTGGATACATGGGCCTTGCCACCTTGATGCTGGGTGCCATCATCGTTTCTTATGGACTGATGAATGTTCTTGCTTCATCCACGGCATGGGTCGCGCGAAGGTTCGGCGTTGCTGGCAGATTGGCCTCTGCGGCCATCGAGCGAGCGCCGCGAAGAGCCTGGGCAGCTAGCGTTGCAGTTGTTGCCTCTGTCGGGATGGTTGTTGCGCAGACCGCGATCACACGAAATCTGAATGCGTCTTTGAACGATTCTTATTCGAGCCTTGGCATCATCGACCTTTACGTTTCGGCTGACGATGCAACATCGTTCGGCGCTGACGTACTTCTGCCGAACGAGTGGCGAGCCGATCTGAAG
>JBDSRR010000068.1:0-3350 GCA_039929185.1 Actinomycetota bacterium | reverse complement strand
GGAGAAAGCGATGCTCATGCGACCCTCCGCCTTTGCCGGCGGATTCACCCTGGAAGCTGCGGACGCGATCGGGTCCGGGGAGAGTGCCGCCAACGAAGACGTGCTGGATATCTTGACCCAGCTAGTGGACAAGTCTTTAGTCGTGGTTGATCGAGCAGGTGAGGAGGCTCGCTATCGTCTGCTTGAAACGATCCGGCAATACGCCCGGGAAAAACTCTTCGAGTCTGCTTCGGCCGCAAGTACCAGAGCGCTGCATCTCGACTTTTACCTATCGCTTGCAGAACGGACCGAGCCATTGCTTGCCGGCTCGGAGCAAAGGGTGTGGCTGGATCTGTTGGAGGCCGAACACGATAACCTTCGAGCCGCGCTGGAGTGGAGCGCATCGGGTGTTGACGACCAATCAGGCCTCAGGCTGGCGTCGGCGCTATGGCGGTTCTGGTGGGTGCGCGGGTACTGGAGTGAAGGCCGAGTGTGGCTCGACAAAGCACTTTCTCTTCGTGGAGAAGAAGTCTCGTCGCCGAGAGCCAAGGCTCTTTGGGCGGGGGGTTTCCTGGCCCACTTCCAGGGCGACTATTCCACAGCACTTTCTCTCTCGAAGCAGAGCCTTGAGATGTTCCGCCAGGCAGGCGATGAGGCTATGGCCGCCTATCCTCTCTTCAATCTCGGATATACGACTCGCAGTATGGGCCGGACTCAGGATGCCCGATCTCACCTCGAACAGAGCCTTTCGACAGGACGTAAGTTCGGTGACAAACAGGTCATGGCGTGGTCGCTCTTAATAATTGGAGGGGTGTTCGCCGCCGAGGGCAACGACATCCAGGCTCGCTCCTCATGCGAAGAGGCTCTCCGGCTGGCTCGAGAGGCAGGCGACAAATGGAATGTTGCCACGGCCCTAAACGACATGGGTACCCATGCCGCTCGCGATGGCGACTTTCCGACGGCTCGCTCTTTGCATACCGAAGCGATTGAGATGCGGCGTGAACTGGGGGACAAGTTCGGCCTCCAACAGTCCCTGTTGAATCTCGGACTTCTTTCCCAGGGTGAAGGCGATTTAAGTGCGGCGCGATCGTATTTTGAAGAAGGGCTTGAGATTGCACGCGGGCTGGGCGATCGGACTTATCTGTCAAGTGCTCTAACCCTGATGGGAAATCTGGCCCTGGCCGAGGGCGACCCCTCGAGTGCGCTTACCTTTCTCGGCGAGAGCATCGCCATTGCTAGAAAGACGGCCAATGACGCCATGCTTGCAAGTGCACTGAACAATGCCGCGTGGATATTGCATGTCAACGGTCACGAACTGCAGGCTCGGGGATTCGCCGAAGAGAGCGTGACCATTGAGCGCCGCCTCGACCGCGAAGCGTACCTGGCGGCTGCCCTTCATACACTCGGAGAGATCCTGAGATCGCAAGGGCAGTTGGAACCGGCAACGACTTTGTATCGGGAAGCCTTGGGTTTCACGAACCCCGAGGCCACGGTCGCTGCGATCCTCCATAGTTTAGCGGCACTAGCCAGTTCGCAGGACCGATTTGATCGCGCCGCACGCCTCTTCGGAGCTGCCGAGGCCATCCGCGAATCCAAAGGTTTGACCCTGCCCACGGCAGAGCAGGGCATCTACGATCGCCACGTTTCGGTTGCTCGCAACGGCGGAGGTAGCGACTTCGAAACTGCCTGGGAGGCAGGACGGACATTGTCGTTGGAGGAAGCCGTCAGGTATGCGTTGGAGTCCGCGGAACCTGGCCGACGCGAACTCTGAGTTTGTGAAATAGCCTGGGGCTATGCGATTCAAAGCTGTATTTTTTGATGCTGGCGATACTTTGTTGGCTGCCCATCCGTCATTTCATGAACTGTTTGCACTCACACTTGCAAGCCAAGGACAGCCTGTAACCGCTTCCGATGTTGAACGCGCCTTCACGGCTATCGCTCCCTCCTTCACCGAGGTATTGGACAAACTTGGGACAAGCGAGTGGTCGACATCAAAGGAGGTTTCTCGCAAGTTCTGGCGCGGTGTCTACCACAATGCCTTCGAACATCTGGGGGTTGCGGATCCCGACGACGAACTAGCTGATGCCTTGTACGAGCGGTTCACAAGGTTTGAGTCCTATCGCCTGTTCCCCGATGCGCTTCCTGCGCTTGAGGCTATCAAAGCCGCCGGGATAACGGTTGGGCTGATCTCAAATTTCGAGGATTGGCTTGAAGGCATGCTTATCGAGATGGAGATCGCTCACGTTTTTGATCTCATGGTCATCTCTGGCAAGGTTGGACTCGAGAAACCTGATCCAGCGATCTTCCATATGGCATTGGATCGCGCCGGGGCTTCTGCTGACGAGTCGATGTATGTGGGTGACCATCCCAGAGTTGATGCCCAGGCTTCAGCGGCTGTCGGGATGACTTCGGTATTGATCGACCGTAAGGGACGCAATCGCGATTTCGAAGGTGAGCGCATCGAATCGCTTTACGAGTTGATGCCGATGCTTGGAATCTCTTAGTGCCTGATTTCAAGATCGTCTCGCCGTTCGACCCAAGCGGCGATCAACCGGCTGCGATCGAGGCTTTGAGTTTAGGCCTTAACCAGGGGATGGATCGCCAAACACTGCTGGGCATAACAGGCTCAGGCAAGAGTTTCACGGTTTCTGGGGTGATCGAAAAAACCCAACGTCCAACACTGGTGATCGCACCCAACAAAAGTCTCGCCGCTCAGTTGACGAACGAGTTCAAGGAGTTTTTCCCCTATAACGCTGTTGAGTACTTCGTGTCCTATTACGACTACTACCAGCCCGAGGCTTACATCGCTTCGTCAGATACCTACATCGAAAAGGACTCCTCGGTCAATGACGAGATAGACCGGCTGCGGCATTCTGCGACTGCCTCGCTGCTGACTCGCAGGGACGTAATCATCGTGGCGAGCGTTTCATGTATCTATGGTCTTGGATCTCCCGAGGAATATGAAGGTCAACTGCTTCGCCTTAATGTCGGAGAAGACAAGGGTCAGCAAGTCATCATCCGGCGACTCATCGACATGTCCTACGAGCGCAATGAACTTAACTTCATGCGTGGCAAGTTCCGTGTTCGGGGCGACACTATCGACATCTTCCCCGCATATGAAGAGACCGCAGTCAGGGTGGAATTATTTGGCGAGACGGTCGAGCGCATCGTGAAGCTCGACCCTTTGACCGGCGAGATACTGAATGAAGTCGAGTCGATGACCGTTTTCCCTGCATCGCACTATGTTGCATCCAAAGCGCGCATGCACAGAGCAATGAAGGATATCCAGCAGGAACTGACCGGCCGACTGACTGAATTGGATGCCGGCAACAAACTGCTCGAATCGCAGCGGCTTCGAATGAGGACCGAAT
>JBDSRR010000067.1:0-8116 GCA_039929185.1 Actinomycetota bacterium | reverse complement strand
AAGCGAAGTCGTTTGGCAGGAGTGTCGATGACGATATGAGAGATCCACATACCGGCGGCTGGCAGCCATTCCATGCCCTTGTCGCTGCGTAAGTCAGCCAGCAGAGAATCCGAAGCAAGTTCACGCCTTTCGATGGTCACGCCTTGGGCACGAACAGGTAGGAGTGCCGGACGCCGCTGGGTCAACAGGTACACATCGGCCGCAATTTGTTCTTCAGCGTTCTTGCCGAGACCCAGGATGCGAAGCGGAACCCAAGGATTGCTAGTGGGGATGGTGAGATGGATAGGAGTGCCATCGCCGACCTGCTGGCCCCGCTCCTGCGCAGCGTCAGCATTGAAGATCGCCGCCATGAAGATCTGGCTGCGTCGAGCATAGAAATCGAGCACTTCCGGGCTGTCGGGCGGGAGCAAGAAGCCATGTTCCTTAGCCCAGATGCCAACTGATTCACCCCCGCCCTCCAAAATGGTTATGTCAAGCGCGTCAACACGAGTTTCGTAGACAACACGCGCCCCCAACGACTCCCCAGAACTTTGCTTGCTGAAGGCGGCCACCGTACGAGGAGGAGATGTTTCTTGGATCAGGCGCTGAAGTGTCCAGTCACCTCCGCGTTCGACCTTCGTGGGGATCCCAGGAAGCGGGACTATCGAGCCAAACTCACCGCCCCCGCCGGAGAACTCAAATGCAGTCACATAGTGTTCGACTCCGTCGACGTACGCCGCAAGCGTAGTAGTACGGCCAAGGTTCACGGCACCTTTCGGGCCGATGAGTCCTCCGCAGGCTTGGGCCGCAGATGCGCCCGCGAACAACGTGACACCAATCATGGCAAGTACGATCCTTGTGCGCGGCATCCGTCTCTCCTTCGTTGAGTACTGATGTAGTAACGCTGCACAGCGTTGCTTGGTTCAGTCGTGTCTCACAAAATCTTTACATCACGTGAGCAAGCCCTGAGCACCATGGTCGTACAGTCAAGAAATGGATCGCCCTATTGCCACTCACCCCAGCGCTTTCATCACCGCAGCGGTCTTATCTGGGCTCATGGCGGCAGCCTGGCTCCCGGACAGTCCCGGACCTGGCATCTTCATTCCTCTGGTTGCGTTAACCGCAGGGGCCGCCGTTGTTCTGGCAGGGTCACTTGAGTGGACACCGCAAAGCATTTCACTCGCCTCAACCGCCGTACTGCTTTGTTTCACGGCAGCGTTGCGAGCAGCCGAATGGGTGGTCATTGTAAACCTTCTCGCCGCATGCGGGCTTGCAGTCATGGCGGTCAGTGTTCGCGGGCCATTCGCCCCCTTGTTGAGGATGCACTTATTACTCGGCTTCTTTATACGCAGTGCTTTCCCGAATGGGCTGCACATCAGGCACGGGCCATTACTGACTGGTCTCACCATTGGGGGTGCATTGGCCTTGATCTTCGGAGGACTCTTCGCATCAGCCGATGCTGCCTTTTCGCAGTTTGTCGATGCGATCATTCCAGACTGGAATCTAGGTTCGGTTCCGCTGCGAGCCTTCATATTCGGCTCGGTCATTATCGCTACAACCGCCGTAGCTGCATCGAGTGAGCGATTCGATGAGCACGCCTTACACGTGCCACATCCAAACCTCAAGTTAGAAAGAACGGAATCGATCGCGGCGCTTGTAGTTCTGGACCTGCTGTTTGCTTCATTCGTTGTTGTACAGATAACCGTTCTGTTCGCTGGCCATGCCCATGTACTCGCCACGACCGGCCTGACTTATTCCGAATACGCACGCCAAGGTTTCTTCCAGCTGATAGTGGTCGCCATCCTCACACTTGCCGTGATCGCCATGGTCGCAAGGCGCGACGACGCCGTTTTGAGAGTCCTGCTTGGTGTGCTTATCGCGCTGACTATGGTGATCCTCGTATCAGCCCTCAAGAGATTGGGTCTTTATGAGGACGCTTTCGGACTGACTCGACAGCGCCTCCTCGCGCAAGCCCTCGTTGGCTGGCTCGGCGGGCTCTTTTTGCTTGTAGCTCTTGCTGGTCTGCTCCGAAGAAGTTCGTGGCTGCCTTTCGCCTGCGCGATGTTGACCGGAGCGTCTTTGCTTGCCTTCACCGCCATCAACCCCGACGCGCTGATTGCACGGCGCAACATCGAACGTTTCAACGAAACCGGCAAGCTCGACGTTTACTATCTCTCTACGCTGAGGGCAGATGCCGCCGAGGAACTGGCCAACCTCCCCGAGCCGCAACGATCTGAGGCACTCGCTCAGTTGACCTACGAGTTAAGCCTCAACGAACCCTGGTCGTCATGGAACCTATCTCGACAGCGCGCTCGCTTCTTTTCGAATCTGCCCACCGTTGCGGGGGGGTGTTATCGAAAAGAAGGCTCGGCTGTGGCGGTGTAGGTGCCGGAGCGGGCTGCGCCATTGCACTTGGCACGGTGATGGAAAGCCGCCTGGCCCGCGGCGAGGTTGGACTCTTCGCCCTTCCAGGCTTTGATCGCCGGGGCCTGGAGTGCCCGTCCGTAAGAGAAACTCAGCTCCCATGGCTGGGGGCCTAAATTGTTCATCGCGTTCAGATTTGCTGTCGCAACTTCGTCAGCTTGGCCCCCAGAAAGAAACACGATGCCGGGCACTGCTGCGGGAACGACGTGACGGAAGCACCTGATCGTGGATTCAGCAACCTGCTCGGCCGAGGCTTGGGTAGGACAGTCCTTGCCAGACAGAACCATGTTCGGCTTAAGCAAGATGCCATCGAGTTCCACACGCGAGTTCAGCAGTTCATTGAAGACCGACTGCAGAGTTCTGCCGGTAACCAAAAGGCAGCGCTCGATATCGTGGTCGCCATCCATCAAAACCTCTGGTTCGACGATGGGGACGATGCCTTCCTCCTGACATAGCGCCGCATAGCGCGCTAATGCCTGCGCGTTGGCATCGATGCAGTACTGCGATGGGATGTCATTGCCGATCGTTATGACCGCCCGCCACTTCGCGAAGCGAGCCCCCAGTTCGCGGTATTTCACAAGGCGTTCGCGCAAACCGTCCAGGCCTTCAGTCAAAACTTCCCCATCGGCAAGCGCGAGGGGCTTCGTTCCCGTATCGACCTTGATCCCTGGGATCACCCCTTGGGTTGAGAGCACCTCGACAAACGGCACGCCTTGACTCGATGATTGATGGATGGTTTCGTCGTAAAGGATGACGCCCGATATGAACTCTGCAAAACCATTGGTCGTAAAAAGCATCTCGCGATAGGCCCGACGGTTTGGCTCTTCATTCGCAACATTGATGGATGCAAAACGCTTGCCGATAGTTCCCGTTGACTCGTCGGCTGCCAATATCCCCTTACCAGGAGCTACCAATGCCTTCGCTGTTGTTCGCAATTCGCTCATTGTTCGACCTCCTGAATCTGGTCAGTCAGGATAATGACTTGGTTGTCTTTGACGGTCATGAAACCCCCAGCTATATCGAAGATCTGGTCGGCGCCCCCCACAGGCCGGACCTTGACTTTCGATGCAGTCAGCTGAGCCAGGACTGGGCTGTGGCCAGGTAATATGCCGATCTCTCCTTCAACGGTCCTTGCCAATATGAATTCTGCCTCGCCCGTGAAGAGTGCCTCTTCGGGCGAGACGACCTGAACGTTCAGCAGTGCCATCAGGACTCCAATTTCTTGGCCTTCTCAAAGACCTGATCTATACCTCCGACCATATAGAAGGCTTGCTCTGGAAGATGATCGACCTCGCCAGTCGTGATCATTTTGAAACCACGGATGGTCTCTTCGACCGGAACCGACTCGCCGGGTATCCCCGTGAAGACTTCGCCAACGAAGAATGGCTGAGACAAGAATTTCTGAATCTTGCGAGCTCGATAGACATCCAACTTGTCCAGTTCGGACAACTCGTCGATACCAAGGATAGCGATGATGTCTTGCAAGTCTTTGTATCGCTGCAAGATCCGCTTGACTTCGTTCGCAACTGCATAATGTTCCACCCCCACATAGCGGGGGTCGAGCAGACGTGAGAATGAAGCCAGAGGATCAACCGCAGGGTAGATGCCAAGTGCAAAGACGTCGCGGCTAAGTGCCGTGAAAGCATCGAGATGTGCGAAGGTCGAGTGTGGTGCTGGGTCTGTGTAGTCGTCCGCTGGGACATAGATGGCCTGGATCGAAGTGATCGACCTTCCGCGAGTTGACGTGATGCGTTCCTGCATCTGACCCATCTCATCGGACAGGGTCGGCTGATACCCAACAGCAGAAGGCATGCGTCCAAGAAGTGTCGAGACTTCAGAGCCTGCTTGTACGAAACGGAAGATGTTGTCGATGAATACCAATACGTCGCGACGCTCCACGTCACGAAAATACTCTGCCATCGTAAGTGCGGAAAGGGCAACCCGAAGACGAACCCCTGGTGGCTCATCCATCTGCCCGAAAACCATAGCGACTTTCGAAATAACACCTTCACCGGCTTCATTCATCTCGAGCCACAAGTCGTTGCCCTCACGAGTACGCTCGCCAACGCCGGCGAAGACGGAATAACCTCCGTGCTCCTTCCCGATGCGCCAGATCATCTCTTTGATCAAGACCGTCTTACCTGTGCCAGCGCCGCCCAGCAGGCCGATCTTCCCACCGGCTACGTATGGTTCGAGAAGGTCGACAACTTTGATACCCGTCTTCAGTATTTCGGTACGCGGGTCCATATCGGCGAACGCTGGTGCCTCGCGGTGGATGGGCCAGTGATCGGCAGCATCGATAGTCGAGGTGGGAACGTCAAGCGATTCACCGAGAACGTTGAAAACGTGACCGAGAACTCCGGGCCCAACTGGCACGGTGATCGGTGCGCCAGTATTGGTGACCTTAGTGCCGCGGCGCAGACCGTCGGCGGGGGCCATGCAGATGGCACGCACCATCGATTCCCCTATGTGTTGAGCCACCTCAGCGACGATCGTTTCAGTCCCACCAGCAACAGTACGTTCCACTTTGAGCGCAAAGTTGATGTCTGGGAGTGCATCGGGGGGAAACTCCACATCGATGACTGGGCCGATGACTGCGACGATACGGCCAACGGCGGTTGAAGCATCCTGCTTGATCTGCTCTTCGGTAGTAGCCATTAGTTCCTCTCCTTTACTTCCTAAGGGCTTCAGTAGCCCCGACGATGTCAGCGATCTCATTGGTTATCTCAGCCTGACGCGCCTTGTTGGCCCGCCGCTCATAGATCTCTATCAATTCTTCAGCCTTGTCCGTCGCGCTCTTCATCGCACGCATCCTTGCCGCGTGTTCCGAAGTTGACGATTCCAGCAGGGCCGCGTAAATTTTCATCTCGATATAGCGGGGCAAGAGTGCGTCAAGCAAGGCTTCGGGTTCAGGTTCGAACTCGAACAGCGCTTGTGCCTCCCCAGTCGACTCCTTTTCGATTTCGGGTCGCGGAACAGGCAGGATCTGAGTAACCCGAGCGCGTTGCAAAGCAGTTGATACGAAATCTGTGTAAACGATCGAGACTTTGTCGACCCGCCCTTGCGTGTAGTCAGCTATGACCTCTTTGGCGACCTCAACAGCATCGACGTAACGGGGTTTGTCGCTGACGCCTGAAAACTCGGCAGCGATCGCTGTGTGGCGGAACTTGAAATAGATGGCACCTTTTCTGCCAACACTTGTGATCTTTACTTGCCTGCCAGCCTCGCCCTCGCGCGTCGCTGCTCGTTGAGCTTCGCGCAGCACGCTTGAGTTGTAAGCCCCAGCGAGTCCTCGGTCACCAGTGATAACGATCAGGCCAACATTACTCACCTGCTCGCGCTCCGCCAAAAGCGGTGATGACTTCGCTTCAGAAGCCAACTGCTCGATCATGTCGCCGATGGCTTTGGCAAATGGTCGCGACTTTTGGACTCGCGCTTGCGCCTTGGCGATGCGCGACGCCGCTATTAGCTGCATCGCGTTCGTGATCTTTTTGGTCGATTCAACGCTGCCGATACGGCGCTTGATATCCCGAGCTTTTTCAGCCATCGGCTTTAGCTGGTTTCCAAGGCCCGAGCGACGGCATCATCGAGGTCATTTACATCGAGACCGAGTGTCGATTCAGTCGTTGCGACCGCAACTGAAGGAACGAAGCCTGCTTTGAAGTCCTCGATAGTGCCCCTCAGCGTCTTATCGATATCTTCTGGAAAGTCTCCCTTAGTCCGGATGTGGTCCAGAACCCCAGGTGCCCTTGTTTCAACGTAAGACAGAAGTTCGCTGTCGAAGCGCCCTATGTCAACAACAGGGATATCGTCGAGATAGCCTTCCATGCCCGCGAACAAAGACACAACTTGACGTTCGACCGAGGCCGGCGAAAATTGCGGCTGCTTCAACAGCTCGGTCAATCGCTCTCCACGTGCGAGTTGGTTCTGGGACGCCTTGTCCAGATCGGACCCGAAGCCTGCAAACGCAGCCATCTCACGATACTGGGCTAGTTGGATCTTTAGAGGACCTGCGACTTGCTTCATCGCTTTGATCTGCGCTGCGCCGCCGACGCGCGACACCGACGTTCCGACGTCAACCGCTGGCCTGATGCCTTGGTTGAACAGGTCCGTTAGGAAAAAGATCTGACCGTCTGTGATCGAGATGACATTGGTTGGAATGTAGGCACCGATGTCACCTTCCTTGGTTTCAATGATAGGAAGAGCAGTCATCGAGCCACCGCCCAAATCTTCGGAAAGTCTTGCACCTCGTTCTAAAAGACGCGAGTGCAGATAGAAAACGTCGCCAGGGAATGCCTCGCGACCTGGCGGGCGTCTAAGAAGGAGCGAGATCTGCCGATACGCGTCGGCTTGTTTCGTAAGGTCGTCGTAAACGATCAGGACGTCTTCGCCCTTGTACATCCAGTACTGTCCTATGGCACACCCGGCATAGGGGGCGAGGTACTTGAATGCCCCAGGCCACGCAGCTGGAGCATTAACGACGCAGGTGTATTCCATCGCACCGGCTTCGGTCAGTGCGTTTACTACCTCGGCAACGGTCGAGTTCTTCTGACCGATGGCAACGTAGATACAACGCATGCCCTTCGGGGTTCCCCAGTGTTCCTTCTGGTTGATGATCGTATCGATGGCCACGGCCGTTTTGCCCGTCTGTCGATCGCCGATCAAAAGCTCACGCTGCCCGCGACCTACAGGAGTCATCGCATCGATGGCTTTGATGCCGGTCTGCATGGGTACGGTGACTGGTTGTCGGTTGATAACTGATGGCGCCTGCAATTCCAACTCTCTGCGACCGTCCAGTTTCGATTCGTCGAGCGGACCCTTACCGTCGAGCGGACGGCCAAGCGCATCGACCACTCTGCCTAGGTACGCATCGCCAACGGGGATCGACAGCACTCGGCCGGTCTGTTTCACCGGCATGCCTTCCTCGATGGCATTGACGTCACCAAGAAGGACCACTCCAAGTTGATCGGCTTCAAGGTTC
Source organism: Actinomycetota bacterium (assembly GCA_039929185.1). Taxonomy (GTDB): domain Bacteria; phylum Actinomycetota; class CADDZG01; order JAHWKV01; family JAHWKV01; genus JBDSRR01. The sequence continues at coordinate 732 of JBDSRR010000067.1, read as the reverse complement.
AAGGCGATGCCCACCAGACCGTCAGGAAATTCAAGCATCTCGTTGGCCATGGTTCCAGGCAGCCCCGAAACACGCGCAACGCCGTCGCCAGCATCAACGACCCGCCCAACCTCTTCGTGCTCGATCGAAGGCTTGAACCCCTTCAGTAGATCATCGAGCGCTACACGGACTTCTTCTGCATTGATAGTTAGTTCTGTCATTAGCTCACTCCCAAATGCTCACGTAGTAACTGCAACTTGTGACGGACGGTTCCGTCGATGACAACATCGCCAACCCTTGCAAAAACTCCACCGATCACGTCCGGATCAACGATGGCCTTGACCGACACATCTTTGTTGGTGGCCTTTCCGAGTGCCTCGCCGAGCTTTTGCAACTGTTGATCGTCAAGAGGAATAGCCGTCCGCACCTCTGCGATCTCACGACGCGATTCTGCCTCGGACAGTTTTGCCAATTCATCGGCTATGCTCACCAGATCTCGTGCGCGGCCCGCACCAACGATGAACTTGACCGCGTTCAACGTCTGGGGCGCGACTTTGGCTCCCAACAAGTCGTCAATAAGTTTTTCTTTGGCTTCGATGGGAATGGCAATGTCGGTGAGCGCTTGGTGAAGATCGTTGTTGGCTTCAAGCGCCCGCGCTATACGAAACAGCTCATCGGCAACACGCTCGACTTGGTCTTCTGAACGAGCGATGTCGAATATGGCTTTGGCGTAGGCCATGCTTACGCTTCCTT
>JBDSRR010000066.1:0-1548 GCA_039929185.1 Actinomycetota bacterium | reverse complement strand
GTGCCCCCGACAGGAATCGAACCTGTGGCCTTTCGCTCCGGAGGCGAACGCTCTATCCCCTGAGCTACGAGGGCTCCGCGCCCATTGTAAGGCCCCGCCCGGATAGTATTCGAGCTTCATGGCACACATACTCATCGCAGACGACGACCCGGTCATCATCAAGCTGCTTCAAGTCAACCTTGAAATGGAAGGGTATGACGTCACAACCGCGCACGATGGGCAGGATGCCCTCGAGAAGGCAACGGCGCTCTCCCCTGATTTGATAGTTCTTGACATCATGATGCCTCGGATGGACGGACTCACGGCTCGGATGGAGATCAAAAAAGTGCCCCACCTGGCAGAAACGCCCGTCATATTCCTTTCCGCAAAGGCCCAACAAGGTGATCTACGACGTGGACATGAACTCGGCGTGGCCGAATACATCACCAAACCGTTCGATCCCATGGACTTTCTCAGTATCGTGGACCAGATACTTAAGGGCACCTACACCCGCCCAAAAGACACGAGATGATCCAAGATGATCTAAGAGAGCTGATTTCGAACGGCATCGAGGCTCTTCGCACTGACGGAGTTGTTTCTACCGAGACTCCCGACATACAACTCGAACGACCGGCACGCTCTGAGCACGGACACTTTTCGACGAATATCGCGCTAGTGATGGCTAGGGATGCTGGCACCTCGCCGCGACAACTCGCCGAGACATTAGTCCCCATGATCCCTCAGTCGAAACTTGTAGATAAAACTGAGATAGCCGGGCCGGGTTTCATCAATTTTTATCTGTCAAACGAATGGCTACACGCAACGGTTCGCGAGATCGCAACTGCTAAGCAGGCTTACGGTCGCACCGACACTGGAGCAAACGAACGGATATCGGTCGAGTTCGTTTCAGCGAACCCGACCGGCCCCCTTCACGCTGGCGCCGGTCGCAATGCAGCACTAGGACACGCCTTGGCGAATCTGCTCGAGGCAGTGGGACATCAAGTTTGGCGCGAGTACTACATCAACGACACGGGGAATCAGCTCGACCGCTTCGCTCGATCGATCGAAGCTCGGTATCGTCAGGCCCTTGGCCATGACGTGGCAGTACCCGAAGATGGATACCAGGGCAACTACTTGATCGAGATGGGGCGCAAATTGGCCGAGGCCGAAGCGATGGGAATGATCGGCAAACTCGACGAGATAACCGAATGGGCACTGGAAGAGTCGGTCGCAAGCCATCAAGCCTCCCTCTCTCGGTTTGGGGTCCACTTCGACGAGTGGTTCAAAGAGACGTCTCTTCACGAATCGGGTGCCGTCCAGGCAGCCATCGATCAATTGATTGAATCTGGGCACACATTTGAATCCGAAGGGGCGGTGTGGTTCCGATCAAGAGATGGAGGTGGAACTAGGGACCAAGTCGTCGTCAGAAGCAATGGCACCCCTACATATCTTGCAGCTGACATCGCATACCTGCTAAACAAATGCGAACGCGGATTCGATAAAGCACTCTACCTGTGGGGCGCCGACCATCACGGAAACGTAGAAAGCCTGCTCGCGGCTGCGCGTCTG
>JBDSRR010000065.1:0-3027 GCA_039929185.1 Actinomycetota bacterium | reverse complement strand
GCACGAGATCCAACGCTACGAGACACAAATCTGGCGCAAGGACGGCAACTTGGTGAACGTCGCGCTGACCCTTTCGCCGATCCGAGATGAGGACGGCAGGCCCATTGGCGCGTCGGCGATCGCACGCGACATGACCGATGAGACACTGGCGCAGAGCGATCGGGAGGAAACTCTTTCTCTGCTCAAAGCCACTTTAGAATCAACTGCCGACGGGATCCTTGTAGTTAATCTGGATGGAAAGATCATCAGTTTCAATCAGAAGTTCCTGGACCTTTGGCGTATCCCCGACGAGATCGCCGAGTCCCGAGACGACGACCGAGCCATCGGATTCGTTCTGGAGCAATTGAAGGATCCGGAGAGTTTCGTTGAAAAGGTCAAAGAACTCTACGAACACCCAAAAGCGACAAGCTTCGACGTGCTTGAGTTCAAGGACGGAAGGATCTTCGAACGACATTCACAGCCACAAGAGGTTGGCGGACGCGGTGTCGGCAGGGTCTGGAGCTTCAGAGACGTAACCGAGAGGGAGGGATCCAAGCGAAAACTCCAGGCTTCCTTGGAGCGAGAACAAGAGGCGGCCCATCAACTACGGTCATTAGACGAGATCAAGAATGCCTTTCTCGCAGCGGTCTCCCACGAACTTCGGACCCCCCTCACAAGTGTGCTCGGTACCGCCGTGACATTGCAGGAGAGAAGGGATGCGATGTCCCGGGAGATTCAAGATGAGATGTTCCACAGTCTGGCCAGGAATGCGCGAAAACTCGAACGACTACTTTCGGATCTGCTGGATGTAGACCGGCTAGTGCGGGGCGTCCTGCAGCCCCATCTGGAGACAACGGATGTCGAAGGCTTGGTTAGGAACTCCATTGAGGACGTCGACTCGAAGGATCATCCGATCGAACTTCGGGTGGACAAAGTCATCGCCTCGATCGATGCTCCTAAGGTGCAGAGGATCGTAGAGAATCTTGTCGCAAACGCTGTCAAATACACCCCCGCAGGGACACGGATCTGGGTAACAGTAAGCCCAGTCTCGGGGGGCTTGTTGATCTCAGTCGAAGATGAAGGCCCTGGGGTTCCGGAAGAATTCAAGCAAAAGGCTTTTGAACCATTCCAGCGCGGCGGTCAAAACTTACACGCGCCTGGAACTGGGATAGGCCTTACGCTTGTAGCGCGCTTCTCGGAGCTTCACGGCGGAAAAGCATGGATCGAAGATCGTCCTAGTGGCGGGGCAGTCTTTCTAGTCAGCATTCCATGCGAGATCGTTCAAAGCGTTTTCGAGTCCGTGGACGGAGAATCTTCGGCTATATGAGCATGGGCTCGTAACCTATGGGGCCCTCGTGCTGGATGACGACAGTGGTTCCGTCTTGGGATTTATCAAGAACGATAAGGTCGTCTAGCGCTTGCTGGATACCGGGAATGTGCGAGATCACTCCTATGAGCCTGCCCGGCTGAGCCAAGTTCTCGATTCCCTGCATAGCAAGGTCGAGACTCTCTCTATCTAAAGACCCGAAGCCTTCGTCGAGGAAGAAGCAGTCGAGGCGAGCCCCACCCAGCGCTACCGCTTCAGCCAATGCAAGGGCGAGGGCGAGAGAGGCCAAGAAGGTTTCGCCGCCAGATAGGGTGTCAGGAGCCCGGGTGTCGCCGGTGCGAACGTCGATGATTTGGAATTCCCCATCGCTGTCGAATGTGTAGCAGCCCGTTAACTCGAAGAATTTATCTGAGGCAAGCTGGCTCAAGATCTTGCGCTGCTTTTCAAGAAGGTACGTCAAGAACTTCGCGTCGCTGAAGTCCATTTTCAGGCGCTCATAATTCGCCTTTTCCTTCCTAAGTACTAGGGACAGGGCTTCGGCTTCCTTTGCCTTGCTGATGACTTGTTCGAGATCGTGAACCGCGCGGACGGCGGTGCTATGGGCGACAACAGCCTCGGCGAGCACTTCGTCTGCAGTTCCAGACACTGCCGCAAACTTTGAGCGGAAGCCTTCGATGATGTCTAAGGCCTTTTGGCGCTGCTCTTTGAGAGCAACGACCTGACGACTCAGGTCAACCTCAATAGAGGCAGCAGCATCGAGAACCAGCTTGCAAGTCCCCCCTAGGTCATCTGTCGAGCGCGTAACTCTAAGGAGTCCACACGCACGGTCAAGAACACTGGTCACTTTGGCTACGCTGGCCTCAACCACTTGCAGCGTCTTTCGTGAAGTCGCCGCCGCAGCGGAAGCGGCTTGGCGCAACTTGGCCGATTCGTTATGAGCAGTCTTTGCACCATCGAGAAGGTCCTGGCGCCTTTTCAACTCGACGGTCGGGTCGGCCGTGCCAACGAGCCCAGCCAGAGCCACGGAAATATCGGCGACACGAACCTTGATCTCGTCGAGATCTCCCTTCGTAACCTGCACTCGATTCTCGGCTATACCTTTGCGTTTGCCTGCTTCTTCTAATTCCGAGCGACTGGAAGCGGCTGCCTTTTCAGCGTGGACCACCGCGCTCTCAGACGACTTCACGTTGGGGCTGGCCTGAGATGCTGGCAGGGACTTCACGATCTGCTCACACACTGGGCAGGGCTGATCCTTCGACAACGTGGATCGGATAACCCCCGCCGAGTCGTCAATATGCGCTTGATGCAGAGCTTGGCGTGCTGAGATTAACTGGGCTTCAGCTTCTATGTACTTGCGCTGAAGAGCTTCGACTTGCGGAACCATCGTCTCGACGATCTGCTGATCTTCAACCATTCGCTTTTCAAGTGCAGCCATGTCGGATATGACTCTGTTGCCCTCTTGCATCACTCGATCTACGTCCGTGAACCACTTCTGTCCGCCCATCTGCTGCTCGATCTGTTCAAACAGTTGGCGCGCAGTGATTTCAGCTTCATCGGCGGCCGTGGACTTTGCCTCAGTGTCAGCAACCGCTCGTTTTGCGGAACCATGTTCCTCAACCAACTGCTCAAGATCTGGAGCCGAAGGCAAGACTGATATCGAACTCTTGATTTCTGCGAGTCGTTCGTCGAGGCCCGCGATTGCCACCAACGTTGAACCAAGT
>JBDSRR010000064.1:0-10714 GCA_039929185.1 Actinomycetota bacterium | reverse complement strand
GATGCAGATCTTGCGCGCCTTGCCATAAGGATCGAGGGCCATGGCGACAATGTTTTGCCGGCACTATTCGGCGGCCTTGTGCTCAACTCGCACGACGGTTGGCTGCGCTTTGAACCAACAACTCTAGTGGTGCCCTTGCTCCTCGTGGCTCCAAACAAGTTCAAGACAAGTGATGCCAGGAGACTGCTGCCACCGGATATTCCGCGGGCAGATGCCGTTGCGAATACTGCGGCGACTGCAGCCTTGGTTGCCGCTCTTACGGGCCTGGCAGTTCCAGATTCCTTATTGCTTGCAACCGAGGATCGTGTTCATGAACCATACCGACTTCCGATGATGCCCGAGAGTCTTGAACTGCACCAGGCCCTGCGCGGCAAAGGCGTGGCGACTGCTCTTGCAGGTGCTGGTCCATCGCTCATCTGTTTGGTTAAGGTCGATGAAATGGAAGTCGCCCAAGAGTTGGCAACTGCCCTTGCTCCCGAAGGATGGACAGTGGTCGCGCCAGGTTGGGATGTGGTTGGGGCGCAAGTTCGGTAAATGTCGACCATAGTTTTGATCGACGGAGAACACTATCCGCAGGTAACTGCCCGAGCTATAGACCAACTAAAGCTGCAAGGCGAACCTGTTGTGATGGCGTTACTGGTGGGCGGTAGCGAGAAGCTCGGCCAAGTTGCATTGGAAATCGGAGTTCCTGTTGAGGTCGCGGGCGAGGATCGCGAAATTGCCCTGGCTGCGGCTATCGAAACTCACCACGCAACTCGGGTGCTCGATCTTTCCGATGAGCCAGTGCTTGGCTATGTAGCGCGTTGTCGCATGGCATCTGTGGCGCTCTTCAAGGGTGCCGCCTACGTGGGGGCTGATTTCTTGTTCACCCCACCACCGCGCCCGCGTCTTTGCGAAGCACCATCGGTGGCGATAATGGGTACCGGCAAACGAACAGGTAAGACTGCGATAGCAGGAGTAGCCGCGCGCGCCTTAAGTGGGGCGGGATTTGATCCGATAATTGTGGCGATGGGCAGGGGCGGGCCCGCTGAACCCGAAGTGATCGAAGCCGGCACCAGCCTTGATGCAAAGACATTGCTAGCCCGCGTCGAGGCTGGCGGTCACGGAGCGAGCGACCATATCGAGGATGCCTTGTTCACAGGAGTCACAACAGTGGGCGCGTACAGAGCCGGGGGAGGCCTCGCCGGGGCCATTTCCTTTAGCAACTACCATCAGGCAGTCGCCATGGGGAATCGGTTGAAACCGGGTCTCATGCTGCTAGAGGGCAGTGGGGCCTCGATCCCACCTGTGCATAGTGACGCTTCGGTGTTCATAATCGACGCTCAAACAGACCCAGCTGAGGTTTATGGTTACTTCGGTTTATATCGCCTCTTGCTTGCTGACCTAGTTGTCATTACAATGGTTGAAGAGTCCATCGATTCACAGCGTCTGTTGGTGCTTGAACAGGCGATCTCAAGTGGATCTGGTAGTCGACCCAAGGTTATCCACACCATCTTTAGACCAACTCCCTTAGGCGATGTTTCAGGTAAGAAAGTTTGGTATGCAACAACCGCTCCCGAAGAGGCAGGGCCATTGTTAACACAACACCTAGAAGATGAACACGGGGCCAAGGTCGTCGGTATCAGCCATTCCCTTGCTGATCGACCATCATTGCGAACGGAACTTGCCAAAGTGACCGGCGTTGATGCGTTCCTAGTCGAGGTGAAGGCTGCGGCCGTTGATGTTGTAACTCGATTCGGATTGGAACATGGCACCGAGGTTATCTATTGCGACAATCGTCCGATAGACGTTGGCTCGCAAAGTCTCTCCGACGAAATCCTCGATGTTGCTGAAACGGCGAAACGAAGGTTCCGGTTATGAGCCAACCTCATCACATCGTCCTTACGGACAAGCACCGCGGACTGCCCTACTCGAAGGGTCTGATGGCGTCGTCGCTGACGGTTTCGGGTCTGCCTATCGCCGAGGCATTCTTGGTCGCAGAAGAGATCGAAAACCAGTTGAACGACCGGGGGGCGATCGAGGTAGATGCACAGACGCTGCGGGAAATGGCGGCCAGCCTGCTGGCGGTGCGCGGTGACCGCTACGCTGAAACGTATATCAAATGGCAAACCGTCGAGGAAATGAACATCCCCTTAGTGATCCTGCTTGGAGGTGCGACAGGTGTTGGTAAATCGACGGTAGCCACTCAGTTGGCTACTCGGCTTGGCATCACCAGAGTTATTTCAACAGATGCGATCCGCGAGGTCTTGCGATCGGCGGTTTCCGAAGAACTCATGCCAACTCTGCACGTGTCCTCATTCGACGCAGATACAACTGCAGCTAGTCCACTGCCTATCGGAGCTGATCCTGTGATAGTTGGTTTTCAGGAGCAAGTGCGGGCGGTGGCGATCGGTATCAAAGCGTTGATCGCGAGGGCACTTGAAGAAGGCACGGACATAATCGTAGAAGGTGCTCATGTAGTACCCGGCTTCCTTGATGGGTGGGAGGAAGAATTTGCCGGTGCAATCTTGGTGCCGATAGTGATGTCGGTCTGCGAAGAAGATCTTCACCTTAGTCATTTTCATATGCGAGCGATCGAAACTAATTCCCGTCCACGCGACCGTTACATCGGAGCATTCGACAAGATCAGAAGGATACAAAATCACATCAACGCCCTGGCTGCTGAGCGCGGCGTTCACGTTGTAGATGTTTTCGACCTCGACTCAACGTTGTACGAGATCGTTGATACGGTCGTCACTAAAGCGGTTGAAATCGCGGAGCTCAGGCATGGCCTTGACGGGAACATAATTGCGATGCACGGAAGGAGACACGACCTTTGAAACTGTTTCTCGATACAGCCAACCTTGAAGAGATCCGCGAGATCAACGAGTGGGGAGTACTCGGCGGAATAACCACCAACCCCAGTTTGATCGCAAAGGAGAAACCCAACGATTGGATCGCTCACGCTAAAGAGATCTGCACCATCGTCGATGGGCCGGTGTCGCTCGAAACCACAACCACCGACGTGCAGGACCTTATCGAGGAGGGTCGCCAATTGAGTTCGGTTTCGCCAAATGTGGTGGTCAAGGTTGTTTCTACGCCTCAAGGACTTGGCGCCTGCAAGGCGTTATCATCAGAGGGCATCAACGTCAATGTCACGCTGGTTTTCTCGTCTGCTCAGGCAGTACTTGCCGCCGAAGCGGGAGCGTTTATCGTATCTCCGTTCCTCGGACGGCTAGATGACATATCATCAGATGGAATCAACCTGCTGGCCGACATCTGCGGCATCTATCACGCGCAGGGCTACGAAAGCAGGGTGTTGGCAGCCAGCCTTCGCAACCCGATGCACGTTGTTGAGTCTGCACGCTTGGGGGCCCAGATCGCATCCATGCCATACAAAGTGTTCAAACAACTCATCCAACATCCGCTCACCGAGGCAGGTATCAAAGCTTTCACCGAAGACTGGGAAACACTACAGAAGGAACAGAGATAACGATGAAACAAGATCAACTAGCAGCTAAGAAGGTTGCCGAACTTCAGGTCATCGCAAGTGAATTAGGCGTCGCGCCAAAGGGCCTGAAGAAAGCCCAACTCATCGACGCGATCTTGGCCCAGCCCAAGAGTGCGCCAGCAAAAACGCCGTCGGAAGTGTCGACTAACGGCTCGGCCCCGGCACCAGAAGCACCTAAAGTCGAAGCGTCAACAACACAGGCAACCCCGCCTGCGCCAACGGAGCATAAGCCCCAGTTCACGCCCAGGCCCGATGGTGCACCGCGCGAACAGCGCCCAGATCGCGACCGTAGTCGTCGGCGACGCCGAGGGCGCGGCGATCGAGACAGAGGACCTTCTCAAACTCAAACTCAAGATCGAGGCAGAGGACCCGCACAAACTCAAGATCGGGGCCCCGAACGCGAGCAGTTCGACCGTCCACGCGTTGACGAACCAATCAACGAAGCCGAGTTGGACGCTGCACAAGGAGTTTTAGACATACTTCCCGAGGGTTACGGATTCTTGCGAGTAAGTGGCTACCTTCCAGGTCCTGAAGATGTTTACGTTTCGCTTTCTCAGGTGCGCCGTTACAAACTTCGGCGAGGCGATTTCCTTGCAGGCATGGCAAGGCGTCCGAAGGAATCTGAAAAATATCGAGCGATGGTGCGCATCGAAACTGTCGGTGGCAAACTTCCAGAAGAGGTCGAAGATCGTCCATGGTTCGAAAAGTTGACACCGCTTTATCCAGAAGATCGCATACGCCTTGAGGTCGAGGAAGAGCCCAACCAGATCACCCAACGCATAATCGACCTTGTTGCCCCGATAGGCAAAGGTCAGCGTGGAATGATCGTGTCCCCTCCCAAGGCGGGCAAAACCACAGTAATGAAGCAGATAGCAAACTCCATCCGACACAATGCCCCCGACTGCCACCTGATAGTTCTGTTGGTCGATGAGCGCCCTGAAGAAGTAACTGATATGCAGCGCTCAGTTGATGGCGAGATCATCTACTCGACATTTGACCGTCCTTCAGACGACCACATCCAGGTAACTGAACTCACGTTGGATCGGGCGAAACGAATGGTCGAGTTAGGTCAAGATGTTGTGATACTGCTCGATGGGATAACGCGACTGTCGCGTGCCTACAACCTTGCAACGCCAGCCTCTGGAAGGATCCTGTCCGGTGGTGTCGATGCGACAGCTCTTTATCCTCCCAAGCGTTTCTTCGGGGCAGCGAGAAACATCGAACAAGGCGGAAGCTTGACCATCATCGCAACTGCACTGGTCGATACCGGTTCGCGCATGGATGAAGTCATCTTCGAGGAGTTCAAAGGCACCGGTAACTGGGAACTTCGTCTCGACAGACGAGCCGCTGAAAAGCGTTTGTTCCCGGCCATCGATGTCGATGCGTCAGGTACTCGAAAGGAAGAATTGCTTCTTACCAAGGACGAACTTTCGCTGGTATGGAAACTCCGCCGTGTTCTGCATGCTCTTGAGGGTGTTGCGGGCCTTGAACTGTTGATCGACAAGATGCGCCAAACAAAGAGCAACTTGCACTTCTTGATGGACGTGGGCAAGCAAAACACTGGCGACTGATGGGCCCAGTTCTGTTCGGCGTCTTCGGGTTTCTCGTATTGGCTTCAGTGCTTGTTACATTTCGTGTCATGGGACGTGCCTCCAAAGGCTACGCAAAGGCTAAGGAGCGTCGCATAGAGCGGGGCCCCGTCATCGCGTGTTCAACTTGTGAGTCCTCGATGGGCTTCGCTGGGTTGCAGGAATTCAACTTGGGGGCCGGCCCCCTTGCGACTGCCCTAGAGGTCTATCGATGTCCAACCTGCCGCAAAGTCGAGTTCTTCCTCCCACCCGCCGCTGAGTAAATGCTGGCCTTATCGTTTCAAATGACCTCGAGCGGGATCCGAAGGGATTTGGCAGCGGCGGCCATCCTATTGTCGTACGTGGCAAGGCGAATTCGGATTCGCTGCGAAATCAGGTAGTCGATCGATGCCAGGTGCAGTGCGTCTAGAGTTCGCACCGGTACTGGGAACGGCTCCAGGGCACGCCCCAATACCAGCGGAGACAGCTCCAACATCGAAAGCCGTGAAAGAAGCCGCCGTGCCGACTCATGGAACGTATCGTCCAGCCTCATAGAGTGGATACGAACCAACGTTTCGTATTCTGCTAGGCGACTGGAAATCAGCTCCTGCGTCCACATCTTGGCGGGGGGCTTGCGATCTTCCGCTAAAAGTTGAGCCAGGATGACCGAGGTGTCGACGTAGATCAACGGTCCGCGCGGTCGGTCTCGATCCCTTCGAGGATTTTGCTCAGAGGTGCCAGGGGAACTGTCTCGGGCAGGGAACCATGGGGATCAACGGGTGGGGTGACGAGGCCGTTTCGTACCGCTTCAGCCAGGAGTGCATCGGGGAGCGAGTCTGCACGGGTCGGTCGTGGGGGCACCAATTCGGCGACCACCCGGTCGTGGTCCGAAATCAACACGGTCTCGCCGCTTGCCGCCAGCCGAACGTACTCGCTGAGCTTGTTCTTTAGCACCTTCAGCCCTACAGATCTCATAGAGGCAATTGTAGCCTCTTGAGGCTACAATCTCAATGCAACCTCGATTCGAGACTGCCTGGCTCAGCCCTCTACTCACTTCTCTGAAGAGTGGGAAGTGCTGACCCCTTAATGGATGGGGGGTTGCCCAGCCTCCGGATCTTCAATCACCGCAACGGGGCCAAAGTTCGCTTCGAGTAAGCCATCCTTCACCTCATCGGCATCGCCCACAGCAACTATCGCAAGGTGATCAGGCCTTAGATACTTTGAGGCAGCCTCATTCACTTGATCCAATGTAACGGACTCAACGTTGTGCCGATAGGTAGCCCAGTAATCGTCGGGAAGGCGATGGGTGACGAGCGTCCCGAGCCCGTCGGCAATCGCATCTGGAGTCTCGAACTGTAACGGGAAGATTCCAACGTAGAATCCCTTAACGATATCGAGCTCTGCCTGGGTAAATCCGTCGGCACTGGCTGAACGAATCACTTCGATCGCCTCACCGATAGCCTCTGTTGTCACTTTGGTATCAACTGCTGTGGTTACATGGAACGGGCCAGCCTGACGGCGCTGGACAAACCCAGACCGTACGCCATATGTGAAGCCTTTTTCTTCCCGTAGCTTGCGGCTCAACCTTGAGTCGATGGTGCCTCCGAGGGCACCATTCATTAGCAGAAGCGGGAAGAAGTCGGGGTTCGACCGTGGTACACCGACATGACCGATCTCGATCTGCGACTGCTCGGCTTCCTCGCGATGAACCAAGAGCACGAATGAACGCTTTACCGCATCGGCGTTGTGACCGGTTGACCTTTCCGGTTCCTTCCCTTTCCAGCGCCCAAAGAGTTTTTCGGCAATCTTGACTAGGGGAAATCCGTCCAAATCTCCTGACACGACAAGTGTTGAAGCAGGGGGAGTGGCGAAACGCTCGTAGTACTTCCTGACCTTTCCTTTGGCTAGGTTCATAACAGAGGCGTAGTCACCCATGGGCGATCGTGCGTACAGCGAATCTTCCGAGTAAATGGACTTGCGGAAAGCAATTTCCGCCCTAGAAGTTGGCTGGGAGTACTCCTGCATAATGCCGCCCATGCGCTCCAGCTTCAATCTGTCGATGTCTTTTCCTGAAAATTCGGGATCCAGAACCGCCTCAGCAAGCAGGTCGAGTGCAGGTTCCATGCGGTCCAGCGGAACATGCAATTCAACGGTGAACGAGTCGTAGCCGCAAGAGGCGAAAATGACTGCGCCGAGCCGCTCTACGGCCTGTACGAATGTTCCTCCCTTGTGCCTGCCAGTTCCCTCCGTCAGTGCCCGTGCGGCCAAGTAAGCGACGCCGCCTTGGTCGCCTTCCTCGTTGCTCGCCCCTGCCTCGATGATGAGCTTGGCTGTACCCATGTAACGGCCGGGTGCGTGTGCCGACATCACCTGGAACCCGTTGTCTAATCGAGTTCGGGTGAATCCAGGAAAATCCCAATCCTTGGGAGCACCGTTCGTGGGTCGCTTCGCGACCAAAGTTGAGGTTGCCATCATCGGCCCTTTCTTTTGTCTTTTACTTCGGCTGGTTTAGGTAAGTAAGTGATTACCGCACGATTCTCTTTCGTGAACACCTCGGACGCGACCTTGCTGATTTCCTCAGGAGTGATGCTCATTAACTCGGATAGTTGATCGTTGACACGGCCTGGGTCGCCAAACAAGGACGCGTTTTCCGACAAACTGTCTGCTCGGCTAGCTACTGTGCTGAATCGGGCGATGATCTGACTCTCGAGTTGAGCCTTCGCTCTTGCGAGTTCCTCATCGGTAACGGGTTCTGTCTTGAGCGAATCGATCACCTTTAACATTTCTGTCTCAAGAACTTCGTTGAATATCCCAGGCGCTGCGACGCCGAATGCCGCACTCCATGAAACTCCTGGCTGCGCGTTGGTAAAGAACTGAGCCTGAATCGCGTACTGCTCACGCACCAACCTTTGATACATGCGGCTGCCAAACCCCACACTAAGAACCGCTCCGGCAACCGTCATCACATCGTTCTCACGAGTTCCATCAGCCGGCGAACGGTAGCTGATAAAAACACCGGGGGCCGGTACGCGATCGCGAATGCTCTTCCTCGCTTCGCCCCCAAGATCGAAGGGCACTTCCGTGTCGGGAGTAGGTGGAATCTTTTTGTTTGCGGGAATCTTCCCAAAGTACTTCACCACCCATTCGCGGGCCTGCTTGGGGTCGAAGTCGCCGACGATCGACAAAACCGCGTTGTTCGGGGCGTAATGGCTACTGAAAAATGCCTTAACGTCCTTCAGGGAGGCAGCATCCAAGTCATCCATCGAGCCGATAACCGTATGGTGATAAGGATGACCTTCGGCAAATAGATTGTTGGTCGTTTCCTCGATCCATGTTCCATAGGGTTGGTTCTCAGATGTTTGACGCCTCTCATTCTTAACAACATCGCGCTGGTTATCGAGAGTTTCCTGGTTGAGCGCTTCTAATAGTCCCCCCATGCGATCGGCTTCGAGCCAGAGCATCGTCTCAAGCCCATGGGACGGTGCCCATTCGAAGTAGTTGGTTCTAACCGCGCTTGTCGATGCGTTGTTTTGGCCGCCCATCGACTGGACATGTTTGAAGTGGTCTCCCTTCTTCAGATGCGCCGAACCTTCGAACATCATGTGCTCGAAGAGGTGAGCCAGACCGGTTTTGCCGGGGGCCTCGTTGCGTGAGCCGACGCTGTACCAAAGGTTGACGGCAACGATCGGAACAAGTCGCTCAACCGACATTATGAGACGCAAACCGTTCTTCAGCTTCTCATCGGTGAATTCGATCTTCGGATACGCAGTAGCAATCGCTGACATGCTTTTCACCCTTCTCTCAGGAGGCTAACGATTCTATTGGATATGCGATCCGTTTGTATGGGCTCCCGATGTACCACTTGTTTACGTGTAGCCTAGTTATCTGGAATCAACTACGCTTTTGGGAAGGAAATCTTGAAGCGCTTGATCGCAGTTGCCATCGCTTTGATGCTGGTTGCATCTGGATGTGGGACCAGAAGAGGAGCCAAGGTCGCTGGACCAAAGTCGGGAGCCTATGGGGCTCAGGGCCTCCTCGTATCCCCCTCTCCCGGAGCATCGGGCGCGAGTTCAAGTGGCGGCTCCACCGCGGCTGCGGGAACAAAGTCGACGCCGAAGACATCACAAGCAACGTCGGGGGCCGATCCTGGAGGTGTAGAAGCCAGCCAAATAGTGGCGGATGTTGGCGGTTTCGGAGCCCGGAACGGCCGCTTGTTCCTGGGGTCAAGTCAGTACACGACTATCAATTTCGAAATTGATAGTGTCGTAGGACGTGAGCCTTCGCAGGCGGCCATTGATCATCTGGTCAAAGTGACAAGGGAAGTTGCTCCCGGCAAGAAAGTTACTGTCAACGGCGGCAACGTGATCGCGGCTCAGGGCGGCAGTTACTCGGGTGAGGGCGTACGGGCGATCGGCGAGAGACTGAGAGATGTTCGCAGTGACAAACCGATCGCTACTGTTTGGGTGGGCTACCTCGACGGAACTTTGAAGGGCGGGGGGGCAGCCGGTGTCGCTGTCGGTGGAACTGTATGCGCAGTCTTCATGGATACGATCGATGAGCTGCCCTTTCCCCCGACGACCCGCTTGGGGCTCGAAAAAGCCATCCTCGTGCAGGAAGTGTTTCATCTGATGGGGCTTGTAAACATCGGGTACAAGAGCCCCCGACCACATGAAGATTTGGATCATCCCCACCACTCAAACAATCAAGATTCGGTGATGTTCTGGGCCCTCATGAATCGCGCGCATATCGTCAATTTCCTTGCGCGTGGCGGAGTGCCGCCGACAACCTTCGATGCCGATGACACGGCCGACCTACGGGATCTTGCAGCTGGGAATCTCTAACTGCCGTTCGAGATCAATGTTTCTCCCCCTTCTTTTCCTCGCGGCCTGCTTGCCCCTTTCCCGTGCCGACCATCCTCCAGTCACACCTTCCCCTCGAACCTACGGGACACCGAACCCGCCTACATCAGCGCCCCTCACCGGCAGCCCTTCGCTTGATCACAACGGCGCAGCACCAGGCAAACCCCTGGCTGGGCTTGATGACTTGGATGCAGTGGGCTCCGCGGCCTTTCCCATACTGTCGCCCAACGGCCCTTTCAAGGAAATCTCGTTAGAGGTCATTTACGCAGAAGGGCATTCGCCTTCGAACGCTGCTGTATCTAGCCTATTGGCAACGCTCCGCTCTGTTTCTGGCAAAAGGGTTATTCGAGGATCTGATCGCGCGATTCCAGCCAAGGGTGCCGCATATTCGGTCCCGGAGATCCAGGACATCTCGCAAGGTAGGACCACCAAGAGCATCGCACCAAGGGTTTCCATCCTCGTTATTTACCTCGATTCCGGCCTCGATGAGGCACCCTTCACTCTAGGCGCAACTGTCGGGGCCACTGTCATGGTTGTTTTCCCCGACAAGATGAAACGACTATCAGAAGATGTCACGGCGATCGAAACCGCGGCTTCGGTTCACGAACTCGGTCACATCCTGGGTTTGATCAACTATGTAATCACGAGCCCAAGAGTGAGGGAAGACCCGGAACACCTAGGTCATTCCACCAACAAGAAGTCCGCCATGCATTGGGCCATCGATAGTAGCCACGTAACGTCGGAAGTTGGAGCCACACCGCCTACTACCTTCGACGCCGACGACCTAGCCGACCTAA
>JBDSRR010000063.1:0-7398 GCA_039929185.1 Actinomycetota bacterium | reverse complement strand
CAAATTTCACGTTACGACGGCCGCTGGCGAAGTGTTGTTCAAGAGCGACCCATTCGCTTTTGCCGCCGAGAGACCACCCGAAACCGCGAGCATAGTTTTTGAGTCGCGATTTGAATGGTCGGATCAGGATTGGATGGAACAGAGGCAGGCACGCGACCCGCTTCGAGTTCCGTTTTCTATTTACGAGTGCCATATCGGCTCGTGGAAGAAGAACTTGTCTTACCGCGAGATCGCGCATGAACTTTCCGATTACGTGACCAAGCTGGGATTTACCCATATCGAGTTCCTGCCGATCGCAGAACACCCGTTCCGGGGATCATGGGGTTATCAGGTGTCGGCGTACTTCGCCCCCTCCTCGCGATTCGGCGATCCCGATGATTTTCGATATCTGGTGAATCACATGCATCGATGCGGTATCGGAGTGATCGCCGATTGGGTGCCCGCTCACTTTCCGAAGGATGATTTTGCTCTGGCCAGATTCGACGGCGATCCACTTTACGAACATAGCGATCCACGAGTTGCCGAACAGCCAGATTGGGGAACTCTGACATTCGACTTCGGTAGGCCAGAGGTTCGCAATTTCTTGGTGGCCAACGCACTTTGGTGGATCGAGGAGTTTCACTTAGATGGCCTTCGAGTTGACGCTGTTTCATCGATGCTGTATCTAAACTTTTCGCGTGAGCCAGGAGAGTGGGCGCCGAATGTCCACGGTGGAAGTGAAGATCTCGAGGCTGTCAGTTTGCTGAAGGAGTTGAACACCATCGTTTACGCGCGCAATCCTTCGGTGCTCATGATAGGCGAGGAATCCACCGCGTGGCCGGGGGTGTCACGCCCGGTTTATATGGGCGGTCTTGGGTTCGGTGCTAAATGGAATCTTGGTTGGATGCATGACACTTTGAAATATCTGAAGACTCCTCCGCAAGATCGGGCCCGCGAGCAACGGCGTCTTACCTTTGGACCGCTGTATCAATGGGATGAGAATTTTGTATTGCCTCTTAGCCATGACGAAGTAGTGCACGGCAAGGGATCTCTATTTGGAAAGATGCCAGCCGCAAACGCGATCATTCACCTGCGTGCTTTGTTCGCCTGGATGTGGGCACATCCAGGACGCCCTCTACTTTTCATGGGTGGCGAGTTTGGGCAGATCCGTGAGTGGTCCCATGACCGTGAGTTGGATTGGGAGTTGCTTGGTAAGTCTGACCATCTCCAACTGCAAGACCTGGTGTCGCTGCTCAACCAACTCCGGAACAGACATCGCGCTTTCTGGGAACTCGACTTCGATAAGGACGGGTTCGAGTGGTTCGATGCTGACGAAGACGGCCGGGGCTGTTTTTCCTTTCGGAGATATTCCGCGGACCGAGCAGAGACTGTGTTGTGTACAGCTAATTTCTCGGCGGAGTCTCACAAGGTCGCTTTGCCCCCTGGCGAATGGAAGGTTTTGATGGACACCATGGCGGCCAAAACTTGGGGAACACGCGACGACGAGATCGATCTTTCCCCGTCGAACGTTGTTTGGTTGGTGCCGATTCCCTAGCTAGACAACTCCCGCCGAAACCCAGGTACCGATCCCCGACCACTCTCCGATATTGCCGGCCCAATCGATACCTCTCACTTTGAAGTACCAGGCCCCCATCCTTGCCCTTCCCTGCTGATAGCTGGTTACTGGGGTGTACTGCACATTCGGACAGGTCAGAAGCCCGGCGTTTT
Organism: Actinomycetota bacterium; assembly: GCA_039929185.1. Lineage (GTDB taxonomy): Bacteria > Actinomycetota > CADDZG01 > JAHWKV01 > JAHWKV01 > JBDSRR01. The sequence goes on along the minus strand of JBDSRR010000063.1, from coordinate 5,691 downwards.
GGCCGAAACACAGTTGGTAATACCGGAAGAGTCCGCCCTCCACCGAAGGCCCCCATGTCCACAACGGGGTGGTGGTGATGTTGGTAGACGAACCTGGGTTTGGTGAGGCAGAAGGCGGTGAAGGAGGGGTAGGGGCGATACGGTCGATCAGTACGCGAGTGGAAAGGCTCCACGGTCCAGGTGCCTCACCCACGTGATTTCGTCGGATCCGGAAGTACCAATATGCATCGGTCGGAAAGTTGACGCTCAGTTGAGTGGAATCGGTAAACACAGAAACAGAGTCAACGTAGGACGCACTCGTCGACCACTGCGCCTCGTATCGTGTCGCACCCATAGCAGGGGGACGCCAATTGAATAGGGCCGTAGCACTGCTTACGATGTTTACGTGGGGAGCGGGATGACCAGGAACCGCCTCGGGTCGAGGATCGTTTCCGATGAGCTTGATGAGCTGTCCCAATATGGCATCGCCGAGAACATCGTGTCCCCATTGATTGACGTGGACGTTGTCGTCCCGGAAGAAAACCCTGTCGCCGCCAGAGGCGATCGCATCGGTGGCTGCCTTGTGAACATCGACAACAGGAACACCCCCGTGAAGCGCGGCATCTCGAATCACTTTGCTCCATGCATCTCTCTTTGCGGAGGAACCTGCCGAGAACGGGAAGTCGGTTGCCTCTCCGTAGAGTTGGGGGTGCATCAGATCCCAGTTGGTTAAATGATAGGCATTGATGAAGATCAGCGTCCGGTCTGCGTCGGGCGCCACTTTGACGATCAGGTCCTTGAGGCAAGCGGACAGGCCCCTCATGCTGATGCTGCCATTCGTGTTGGCATATCCGGAACGCAGATCATTCGTACCTATCCCTATGGTGATCAGATCGGGTCGGTAGGTTTGCATATCCGATTCGATCCGCCGATTCAACGCGAATCGTTGGTCGGTGCCGACGCAGGTTGAGCCCGAAACCGCAACCAAATTACCCCTAACGGGAAATGCATAGTCCGCGATCTGCTTGACCCAGGGATCAAAGATTTCTGTCGACGGGTTTGTCGTTGTGTCCATAGAGGAACCGGAATCTCCCTCGGCAAGATAGCTGCTGTATGAGGCATGCGGGCGAACCACCAGCGGGGGCAACACGGCGGGCGACGGCGCAGTGGCAGTCACCGGCGCAAGTCCCTCTCCCTCTACTCCATATTCAAGTGGTTTGACATAGTAGGTATATGAGTCCGGCGAAAGTTGTGAGTCGATGTAACTGGTGATCGATGAACCGAGCAGGTCGTCGTACCAGAATCCGTCCCTGAACAGCCGATAGCCCTTGGCACCGGGGACTGCAGGCCAGTTGAGTACGATGCGGAGGGGGGCGGCCGGATCGACCTGGGCCACCATCGCGTATCCGTTGGAATCCAGCGGGGAAATGTAGACCGTCACACGATTGTTGCCGGAGTCGGCCACCAGGATTCGGTCGGCGGACATGGCCGCTCCAGAGGGGAGAGTGAGCCCGTAGTCCCCTTCTTTGCTAGTGCCGGAGGTGAACCTTCCATGGCCTATTTCATCGTCTGCGGACACGAAGTTGACTACAGGGATGGCTGAGAATACAAGAACACGGTGGTTGTCGGTATCGGTGATGAGCAACTTGCCGTTGGAGTGTGAAACCGCCCCCGGGTGGTTAAGGTTGCGGCTCGAGGGATAGACCCTGTCATACAAGAAAGTCTCCCCGGCATTGATGCCCGAGGCGGACATGTTGGGCTGCCCGATCACTGTGTCCGCTGGCTTACCGTTGGGGTCAGTCGGTTGGGGCATCGTCCCGAACACGAGTATGCGGTTGTTGAGCGTATCGGCTACGAGAACTCGCGCCCCGTCGGTGGCAACGGAACGGGGGGCATTCATCGATGAAGCGCCGACCGGGGTGGCGGCCCTGGTCGTCATCGAACTCTGGCCGAGCACCTTGTCCGCTGAAGTGCCGTTCGTAGTTGGAAGGGAAAACCATTGCAGCACTCGGTTGTTGGACGTGTCGGCGACGAACAGATTCAGTCCATCGGAGGCGACACCGTAGGGGGCCGAGAGCAAATTGCCAGCGGCGACCGGAGTCGGCGGCACAGAGCAGCCCCTGCCGGCCCCCTCAGACATGGAGACCTTGCCGACCACCACAGAAGCGTTCGGCGCGAATGTCGGGGTGGTTGGTGCCCAAATGTCCGAGTAAATGAGGACCCGGTCGTTACCCCGGTCTGCGACGATCACGGTCTGGCCATCCGACCAGGCCGAGCTAGGACAGCTTAGGGTTGCTGAGCCCGGAACAAGTCCACCCTGGTTCGACAAGACGTTCACCCGGTCAGGCTGCCCTAACACACGATTGGGAGGGGTACCGGAGGGCGTAGGCAGTTGGTCCCAGATGAGCACTCGGTGGTTGTTGCGATCAGCCACCAGGATGTGCCCAGCGCCATCGACGAATACGCTGGAAGGTTCGTTCATGGTTAGGGCCGAGGCTGTCTCCGAGGTCGTGTTACTTTGCCCCAATACGAGAACGGCCTTGTAGATACTGTTTCCCCAAGCGATGGGGGATACAAGTACCTCGGCCACGACGAGCAAGACTAGCGAGGCGGTCAGTCCGCGGGTTCGCAGTTTCATTACCTAAGGTTTCGCCGTCCGCTTTCCAACTCCTGCTCGCACCGCAAAAAATACGCAAAATGGGCAATGGAAATCCGGAAATATAGGAAATAAGCGGCACCCATTGTCCCGACTCCCCCCGACTCCCAACGATGATGCTTTGACTCTTGGCGTGGAATCGGGTTTACTGCCGCAAGTCAACTTACTAGGAGGAACAGATTGAACAAGGCAGAACTCGTTGAAGCGGTCGCAGAAGCAACCAGTGATAGCAAGGCCAGGGCGGGCGAATTTGTTGATGCCACGCTCGACACCATTCAGGCGGCTTTGGCGGGACGAGACAAGGTGACCATCCCAGGATTCGGCACCTTCTCAGCACGGCCGCGTGCCGCCCGGACAGGGCGCAACCCGCAGACAGGTGCTCCGGTCAAGATCAAAGCAACAACCGTGCCAGCGTTCAAGCCGGGATCAGAACTCAAGAGTGTTGTAGCGGCCGGTAAGGTTGCCAAGAAGGCCGCCCCGAAGGCCAAGGCCAAGGCAAAGGCGAAGCCCAAGGCACCAGCCAAGAAAGCCGCAGCCAAAAAGAAGAAGTAGTTACTCCGAAGAAATGATGTCGAAGTTCGCTTCGACTATTTCGATGTCATAGCGGCTGCGGATCGATCGTTCTATCTCCTCGAGCATCTTTCTTGCGTGGAAGGACTCGTTGGAAACGCAAACGATCCCCACCGCGCCGCGCTGTCTAAGATCCATGAAGTCAACCTCGGCGATCGAGGCGTTGAAACGTGAGCGCAGTGAATCGATCATGCTGCGCATCACTTTGCGCTTGTCCTTCAAGCTTGCCGAGCCTGGCACGATGAAGTCGATGCGAAGGGTTCCGACGTACACTCTCGGCATCATATGAAAAGAACCATGGGGGGGGCGGGTCGAAAAGGGTCGCCCCCGTTACCCCGGCAGCGTCGTGCTCTGCGCGTGACCCAGATAACTTTGGTTGCTCTGTCTGTTTGGTGCGTCACGCTTATAGGTGAGTTGGATGACATCCTGGGAGTGGTTTTTATGGTCCTGGCGGCGGTCATGCTCTTGATTACTGCTGTTTGGATGGGAATCAGAACCGTGCGCGGACCGATTCCTCCTCAACTCGACTGAGCGAGTCGACTGAGCGAGCGAGCCAAGGCGACACTTCGGCGGCGCTGCCCCGAACTACCCAAGGCCGACCAATCTTTCGGACCGTCGATGTCGAGCGCAAGTGAATCAAGCTCAAGCACGGTGGCGGCAAGCCCCAGACGAGCCGCCGCAGCTATGTGGGCATCGGCGCTCATGGGGCCGAAGAGGGCAGGGATGCAGTCCGCTGGCCGCCTTGACAACGCATTGGTACCACGGTCCTGCGAAGCGACGACCGCAACTGGATCGGCGATGTTCAAGATCGTTTCTAAGTCGGAGATCTGAACGAGCGGAACATCACAGGGCAGTACGAGCGTTGCTGCGGCACCAGCGGCCATCGCGCACTCCGTGGCTGCATCGATGGCCGGATTGAGTCCGAGACCGGGATCGTCCACTAGATGACATCTCTTGGCGACAGATCTTGCGTCGGGGTCATCTGTAACGACGAACGTGGCCATTCCCGAGGTGGCTTCAAGGATGTCCTCAAGCATCGCTATGCCCAGTTCTCTTCGCTCAGAAGCGGTCAGGACACCAGCAAGCCTCATATTGGCCATATTGGATCCGGCGAATCCTTTTACCGGGATCACGAGCGCATGCATGAGGTGAGCATAGACTCTTGAACCATGCCGACGGCACCGCAAGAACCCGAACCGCAAGAACGTAAACATTGGAAGCACCTTTACGAAGAGGTGGTTGCGACTGACATCTGCGTGGGGTGCGCAGCCTGTGTTGTCGCGTGTCCACATCACGTGATCGAGATGGATGCATTTCGTCCGACGATGCAGGACTTGACATTGGGGCAAGACAACTGCGTTCATGGCGAGAAATCATGTTCGCTTTGCGCCATGGCGTGTCTTCGACTCGACCCTGCCTATGAAGCCATGGAAGAGTTGCTTTTTGGCAGAAGGCGCAAGCATCCAAGCGAGCCGTGGGGCATGCATCGCGAGATGTGGCTTGCCCGAGCACACGACGATGCGATACGTCCTCGTGGCCAAGATGGAGGAGTGGTCACCGCGCTTTTGGCATGGATGCTTGAGACCGAACAGGTTGAAGGGGCGTGCGTTTCCAAACCCATCGAACAAACACCATGGTTCGACGAACCTTACGTTGCTACAACCAGGGCGGAGTTGATCGAGGCGGCAGGGTCGCGATACACGTATTGCTCGACGCCTCTTGCCTTGAAGATCGCTGCCGAACGAAAGATGCGATCCGTTGCTCTGGTTGGAGTTTCTTGCGAGTCGACTGCGATACGCGAGATGGCAGTCGAGGGGATCAAACGTTGGAGTCGGATGGTGAAGTTCGTAGCGGGCTTGATGTGCAATGAGACTTTTGCGTATGAGCCGTTCATAAATGAAGTGGTTGTTGGTCGCTACGGCATCGCGATAGAACGCGTTGTGAAGATCAACGTCAAGGGAGATGTATTTGTGACCTTGGACGATGGTTCAGACATCGTCATCCCCCTAGCGGAATGTAAGCCGTTCGCGAATGAGTGGTGTCATCACTGCCCTGACTTTGCTGCCGAACATGCGGACATTTCCTTCGGAGGTTTAGGGATGAACGGGTGGACGATGTGCGTTGTCCGGACAGAATACGGGCAAGACTTATGGGGTCGAGCGGTTGCTGCCGGCGTGCTTGAAACCCGTATGGCTACTGAGGAGCCCGAGGCTCTGCGAGTGCTAGATGCTTTGGCAAAGAAGCAGCGCCGAAGAGTGGATCCGTTCGACCCGCACGCACTCGGAAGATGGGGTTCGCGCGAAGTCTTGGAACGGGTTCGGCGCGAGGCGAAGCAATGACACGGCGATTTGAACCTGGCTACGCGGTGGCCAAGTCGATCGTCTTGCCGTGGCTAAGCATGTGGTTCAAAACCCACATCGAGGGGTCTGAATCGATCCCCGTAAAGGGGCCGGTGCTTATCGCCGTCAATCATGTCTCTTTGTTCG
>JBDSRR010000062.1:0-9326 GCA_039929185.1 Actinomycetota bacterium | reverse complement strand
ACGTCCGCGACCGTGTGGTGGCCGGTCCCGAACGCGGAGCGGACCGGCTCGACGTGATGGCTGCGCTGGCAGCGCTCTCACCTCGTGCCCGGGCTGTGGTGGCTCGAGGTCCCTTGACGGCCGCACGGTGGCCGAAGTGGCTCGCGTCCGCCCTCGGGGTCTGGTGATGGCCCGACATCGGCAATCGTCACTAGGCCGTCCCTGCGGGTAGTGGGAGACGTCAGCCATCCCCCGCGTTCGACACCGAAACCGCTCATCAATGCCACCGTCAGTCTTTCGCCTTTGGCCGGGCCAAGTCCGGTTGTACCTAAAACGAGAAGTACGTCTCGTTTAAGATCGACGAGTTCAACGATCTCGCCCAGAAGGGCATCGTCACTGGCGATCGCACGAGAACGAGCCGGTACATCTTCCTCCGTCGGTGCCGGTTCCTCAGGTTCATCAAGACTGGCGAACGCAACTTGACCTTCGCGATACGTGTCGGCGATCTCAACGAGAACCACATCGGTTTTGTCCAGGGTGGCACGCGTCGCGTCGACCAGAGCCCGTTCGTTTGTGGAGTACCCGTTGAGAGTTCCTTTATCTTTACGAACAAGGTCATCTCCGATGCTGCGTACATCTACGAAGCCAGACTTATCTGCTAGCGCAAGGCCCGCACTTCGTCGCCGTTCAAAATCGGTCGATGTGCGAGTGGTCGCGCTCTTCGCAACGAAGCCCCCATCACCATTGCCGACAACTCCGGTCCGAAGCCCGGCCGCATGCAGCGAGTCTCCCAGGGTGCCAGGCACGGCACCGAAATGCAGCGCCTGGTTGTCCCTTCTGATCGAACGCATCTTTTCGGTCACAGGTGAGATCGGCGCTTCTTCATCGCCGGCTCCACGAGCCCGGTTCCCCGCCCCGATGGTCGCAAATGCTGAGGCTGCATCGGTTTTTCCGCCGACAGTTCGAACGCTCATGGCGGCGATCGACGAGTTTTCTACGAGGCGTTCCAGGACCGGAGCCTGACCCTCCGCTACATTTTCCCAGGTCACCCCAGCCATGCTGACGATGAGAACCTTTCTAGGTTTGACGCCCACCGCGTCGGCGTTCGGGATCGAAAGAATTAGCGGTAATGCTGTCAGGAGGAGTAGTAGTCGCTTCATCGGATTCCGCTAAGGGGTCGGCCAAGCATCGATTCATAAAGATCTGCGATACGCACAGCCGTCGCGTCGGCATCGGGCCATTCGGCCGCCCGTCGCTTTGCGGCATCTCCTAATCGTTGTGCTACGTCTCGGTCAGTCAGAAGTGTTTGAAGCGCACCTGCCAGAGCCTTAGGGTCTTCCGGAGAGACCAGAAGGGCAGCATCTTCGCCCGTCATGTCCGCGATACCACCGACTCGCGTTGCAACTATGGGTTTGCCTGCTGCCATCGCTTCATGAAGAGCCAAGGGACTGCCCTCCCAACGGGAAGGCATACAGAACACATCGCCCGCAGCGATGAGAGCGCGAGCATCGGCACGGTCGCCAAGAAGGACGATACGCGAACCCTGCCCTTCCTTCGCGATGCTTCGTTCAAGTCGGTTCCGCTCGGGCCCTTCCCCCACGATGAAGATGCGAAGCCCGTCTAAGCTCACCAGACTGCTCGCCTTGATAAGAACATCGAACCCTTTCTGGGTATGAAGACGTCCTACCGCCACGACACGGGGTGCCTTACCTAACTCCAGAGCGGCGTGCAGGTCATCTTCGATCGGCACCACGTTAGCGGTCGCTGGGATGACCAGGCCTCCACGGTCGGACGCTCCGGGTACTGATTCGAAGAGGTCACGCGATACGTATACGACGCGATCGGACAATCGAAGTAACAACCGGTTGAAAAATGTAGACCTATGTCGGTTGTGCATCGTAGACAGAAGCAGTGGTCGGCCGCGGAAACGAAGCGCAACCCCGGCAACAAGCCCAGCTTTCAGTCCATGCGCGTGAACAAGGTCCCGCGATTTCATCAATCCGTGGAGCTTCAGGATGTCAGTGGGGATTTTGACCGCACGAAATGTGCGATTGGCATCGGGTACGAACCGGCGCGTGGTCTCGGGACCAAGTATCTGGACGTCGGCACCACGTCTCGTTAGTTCAGGCACCAGAGAGGCCACATGACGGCCTATGCCCCCCGTGGTTTGAGCCATAAGCAAAGTGATTCGAGCTGGGCTGGATCCGATCAATTCTTCACGCCCTGCTTCACGCTCGCCAGCACTGCATACGCGCTCGCAGCAGCGGCAACCGTAAGCACGGTGGACAGAAGATTCGAGGCAAGGTGGCCAGAGGGCAGTAATCGAGACACACTCCAGCCCAATGCCCCAGCAATGATCGCCGCTGCCGATCCCCTGGTGGCAGTAACTGCAAATCCTTTGAAGATACCTGGACCCCTTCGAGATCGAAGCCCCACGAGTAGATACGTTGAAGCCACGAGCGTACCTACAGAAAACGATGCCGCCATCGCAGCGATCAAATCCTTTCCATCAAACATCCGGGGCGCAGCAAGGCTGAGCACTATGGCCAAGCCAAACCCGTAAACCGAGGCAGTGGCGGCTAATCGGCCGTTATCAGACGCATAAGCCGTTCGAGTTAGCAAAGCATAAAGACCATATCCAACCAAACCGGGAGCAAAGGCCATCACCGTAGGAATCACGAGTGATGGATCAGCTCCCTGGGGGCCGAAGGCAAGCAGGACCTTCAGTGCAGGGCCAGCGGCGGCGACCATCACAGCCGAACCCCCCAACGTTAGCCACACTATTTGCGACGTTGTTTTGGAACTTCGGATGGCGAAGTCGTGTTCATCTCCGCGTGCGAAAGCAGCGGCTAGCCCCGGAAACGATGTCGTTATTACCGGTATCGCCAATACCGCCCAGGGAAGCAAGAGGGCCGTGAAAGCAAGTTGATATGCGACCACTCCCCCCTCAACCTGGTTCCCTAGGACAACGACGATGCCAAGGAACAACTGCTGCAACGCCACCGCCACCACGGCAGCAGCCAATAGCCCCTTGATGTTGCGGCGCGCCGTTATGGGCACGCGCAAGATAGGCCCCCAACGAAAACCCACGCGCATTGCGGGAACCACAAGAGAAAGCGACAAGATGGCGACTCCCAGAGTTGTGCCGGCTCCCAGGATCAGTTTTCCCGTCAACGTGATCCTCGTTACGTCGCGCGTCCCATCTTGAAAGCTGTAGAGCAGATAGACCCCAGTGACGACGATGCTCGACAGCATTGGAGCAACGGCGGGGGCCAGAAAACGACGATAAGCATGCAGTACGCCGGTCAATACGATGCCAGCGGTGTAAAGCCATATCTGAGGGAGAAATAACAACAGGAAGAAGGAACCAAGCTCTATCTGACTTGCCCTGATGCCAGGATCTTCAACTTGGGAAAGAAGAACTCCCATAAGAGGCTCTCGAAGAAAGAGCCCAGCCACCACCAATGGCGTAACGGTTAGAAGGGCTAGATTCAGAAATGAGCTGGCAGCAGAATCAAGTATCTGGCGATCACCTTTGGTCAGCAGGCCAGCAAGCGAGGGAACGATAACTGCAGCCAAGGCACCGCCCGCGACGATCTCAAATAGCAGATTCGGTAGGGAGTTCGCCGTGGCATAAACGTTCCCCAAGAAACTCAGGCCAAGAACCGACGTAACTACTAGGGTTCGGACGAAACCCAAGGCTCGACTGGCGACCGTGAGTCCTGCGATGGCTGCTGCGAACCGATCTGGACGGGATCCGTACTCCACCGGCGCTAGCCGACGATCTCGGGCAGCCTTGCAGTGGCGTCCTTACCGTTGCCGTAATCGCCGAAAGTGCCGGAGAAGGCAGCACGAAGACCGAGCGCCAAGAACGTATGGCCAGCAGGCGTTTCGATACCATCGACGGTTACAACTTTGAGATTGTCTTGGCGCAGTTGATCCAGTAAGGGGATCTGCTCGGTGCCAGGCTCAACCACAGCCACGATCGTAGACGCCTCCGATAATGACTTCACCAGTGGAATCACGAAGCGCTCATTGAGCAGTTTGCTATCGAGCCCAGGTGAGACGATGACGATGGCGGTACCCGGTAACGCCAACTGGGCAAGCGGTTTCGCAGATACGCCAGATACTTTGAACACAGTTGCGAGCTGAGCGTCGACGATACGTTGGAGTAAACCCGGTGCCTTACCGGCAAACGTATCTCTTAGGCCGTTGATCAAAGAGTCGGCAACGATCTGGTCGGTGGTCGGAGTAACCCCAACAGCCACGCCTACTTGTTTGCGTCTTTCGTCGGTGGTCATGTCGAGCTTGTTCGATAAAGATATGGCACCGTCGACGCGGGCACCCGCCGCTAGCAGAACCGCGGCTGCGCCTTCTGCCACCTTAGCGTCGGAGGATTCGAAAGTGACCAGCAGGGTAGGCCGATCCTTCAAAACGCCTTTCACTAACAGGGCCTCACTCGATTCAACGGTGATTCCAAGGTTCTTGTTCTGATGTTCTAGTTCAAGTATCTGGGAGCGCAGTTTTGCGCTTCGGTCCTCGATACGATTCTGAGCCTTACGTAGCGCATCAACCACGCTTTGGTCGATGAACGATGCGCCGAACAAGACTCCCAAGCCCAGCGCTAAAAACACCGCAACGAGCGTAACGACGTGGTAACGGAAATTGATCAACTGAACAACTGTTGGATCGAGAACCATAGGTTCTTGAATGGTTCAGCAACATTGCTCGCGACCAATCGCATGATGGGTGAAAGAAACACGACCAGTAGCATAGAGAATAGTGCGGCAGCAACAAGTCCGAACAATTCGAGACGACCAGGACCGACTCGGTGGAGTTCACTGACTCCCTTTGCGTCAACGAGTTTTGGCCCAACACGCAGCCGAACTAGAAAGGTCGAGGCCATTCCTTTGCGCCCTTTGTCCATGAACTCAACCATGCTTGCCCGAGCCCCAACCGCGACGATCAACTCAGCTCCTTTTTCGTGTGCTAACAACAGCGCCACATCTTCACTCGTTCCGGGTGCATCGAACGTCGAATATTCAAGACCAAGTGCATCGAGCCTTTCCTTGCCAGGAGCTCGGCCATCTGCGTAGGCATGAACGATCAACTCCGCACCGCAGGTCAGGGCCTGCGTCGTCACTGAATCCATATCGCCGATGATAATGTCCGGCTTCAGTTTTAAATCGAGCAGAGCATCTGCCCCCCCATCAACACCGATCAACACTGGTCGAAAATCTCTCAAGTAACTGGTTCTAAGTGATGCAAGATCTTGTTTGTACCCATAACCACGAACCACTACCAAAACGTGGCGCCCAGACATGTTCACACTCACTTCAGGTAAACGAACTGCCTCGATCAAGAACTCGCGCTCGCTCAACATGTATTGGAGCGTATTTTCTGCAAAGTCCTCTATCGCCTTCGAGATGTCGCGTTTCGCTTCGTCCAAGCGTGTCTGGGCAATCTCAAGAGTGACCAACTCGCCCTTAGCGATGACTGCACCATCGACGCTGATGCGACCCTCATCGAGGCCTATCGTGTCGCCGTCGGAGATGAGGTCAAACAGCTGGTTGCCGATCCCATCGACCAAAGGCACACCGCCTGCTGCGAGCACCAAGGGCCCGAGGTTTGGATAGCGACCCGTGGAGGATGGGGCAACGTTCAATACAGCTTTTACTTTTCTCTCCAGAAGTCCTTCCGCCGCGATGCGGTCGAGGTCGTCATGGTCAATCACAGCGATCTCACCCGGTTGAAGCCGACCGATTAATCGTTTAGTGCGTAGATCTAAACGAGCTATCCCCTCCATCACTGCTCCATGCTCGGTTCTATGCGAAAACGAGATCGGAGCTTAGAGTAAAAGGCTTTCCCATGCAGCGTCAGGAGTTTCAGGGTCTTAGGATGCGGACGAACAACTATCTTTCCCCCAGCCTCCAGCATCACAACTTGTTGACCGTCCGATGAAAATGATGTGCGGTCGTCGGGCATCTCGAGAGTGACTTCACGAGACGGACCCACAACGATCGATCGCCAAAGAGGCGCGTGAGCCGAGACCGACGTAAGCACCATCGCATCGAGCGTTGGTTCTACTACCGGTCCTCCCGCCGACAGCGAATATGCCGTGGATCCGGTTGGTGTTGACACGATGAATCCGTCAGCCTCATACACCGCCACCTGCTCACTGCCAACCGTCACCTTTATCGAGATGATCCGCGACGCCGTGCCTCGTTCCACCAGAACCTCATTCAACGCAGCCACTCGGGCAACCTCAACGTCGGCTCCCTTGGCCGATTGATAAACCCGAGCGTCGAGCATCATTCGCTCGTCCGTTGTGAATTCGTTTTCCTTTAGGCCCTTGACAACACGATCCAATCTTGAGACGTCAACCGTGGACAAAAAGCCAAGGTTTCCCAGATTCACTCCTAACAAGGGGGCATCTAGGGAAAGCGCTAGGCCCGCCGCCCGCAAGATAGTTCCGTCACCACCTAGGGCAACCACAACGTCGGCAGCGACTCCTTCAGGAACGACCTCTACCCCGGACTCCTCCGCCAAGATCCTCAACTGTCGAGCGGCCTCTAGGGCCGCGGGGCGGCCGGTGTGAGTAACCAAAATAAGACTCTTCACGGTTTGGCCCACAAAAAGAACTCCTGATTGCCACTTGCTCCCTTTAGGCGCGAAGGGGTTGTTCCGGCGACGGTCACTCCGAGCGTGTTGCAAGCATCGGTGATGGACAACATCACCGACTCCCACACCTCGGGATCCCGAACGATGCCTCCTGGCCCCACTTGATCCCGCGGTGCCTCGAACTGAGGCTTAACAAGCAAGATCCAATCGGCCACTGGTGCCGACAGCGCCAAAAAGACGGCGAGTACGCGTTTGAGCGAGATAAAACTGAGGTCTGCCACAACGACATCGTATGGGCCCTCGAATGTCTCGACCGCAGCGAGCCTCAGGTTAGTTCGCTCTATCAGATTTACTCGGGGATCGTTGCGCAACGACCAATCGAATTGCCCATAACCAACATCAACCGCTGTTACGTGGCTCGCCCCCAGCCGCAAGAGGCAGTCAGTGAACCCGCCAGAGCCGGCCCCCGCATCGAAGCATTTGCGATCTCGGACTTCGAGATGAAAGTCTTCTAGCGCGCCAGCCAGTTTGTCGCCGCCCCGAGAAACGTAGGCCTTCGGCGATCGAACTGTGATATTTGCTGCGGGTTCAACCATCGTCTGAAACTTCGTGGCGGTCGAGCTATTGACTAACACCAGTCGAGCCTCAATGGCTTGTCTTGCATGCTCTACCGTAGCGAACAGGCCCCGCGAAACCAGTTCAGTGTCGAGTCGGCGGCGGGACATCGATCGGTGTATCTTCCGAGCCTTCCAGTTCGGCATCTAACTCGTCGATCAGCTTGTCCAAAACGTCAGCACGTTGATCAACAGGCAGCGCACGCAGTTGCTCCAGGTACTCTTCGGATATCTCCATAGAGTTGATTCTAAGCGTGGTTAACGTACTGAAGCGAGGATTCGATACGGATTTACGGGGGTCCCTCCGCCTGGATGCCATTCGAAGTGCACATGGCACGGGCCTCCCCTAGCATTGCCCGAGTTGCCGTTGTATCCGATCAGCTGTCCGGCCGCCACGGGAGTTCCGCTTCGGACGCCAGATGCATACCCGCGAAGATGTGAATAGAAGAAAACATCACCATTGGTCGCCCGCACGTACGCCATGATGCCGCCATTGCCACCCGAATGCAGGTTGCTGACCACGCCATTGGTGACGGCGACTACTTGGGCGCCGCAGGGGGCCATCACGTCCGTACCCTTATGGCGACGTCCTCCAGAGCGTGGTGCTCCCCAAGTGTCGCTAAAACCTGTGGGGCCAGCGATCGGAAGGGTGAAGGCGTCGAACTTCCCGAAACGCCCCACCTTCGCCGCTCCTTGAGCACCTTTGAATTGTTCGCGCAACTGTCGCTGCTTGTCCTTCAGGCCCTCTGAGACCGCGCGTTCGCTCTTGCGTGTTCGTTGAAGCGACTCGCGGATGTCGGTTGCCCTTCCCTGGGTCACACGGAGACCCTCGACCAACATATCGTCCCGCTCACTTGCCAGGTCAAGCATCTGCAACCGTCTAACCATCTGACCTAGGTCACCGGAGCTGACTATTCCCTCGAGGATCGAGCTGGCGCCACCGTTCTTATAAAGATAGAAGGCTCGTTCGCGCATCAACACCGACTTTTCAGCGACGATCACCTCGGCTTTGCCCAGGTCGGCTTCAAGCTTGGCGATGCGGGCCTCAGTCCTGGCAGCCTCTGATTCAAGCCGACCGTACTCAGCAGCCGTCTGATCCAATTTCTTTTGGATCGCGGCCGGGTCTGCTGCACTCGCAGATGTGGGCAAGACCAGGGCCAGGGCCGTTCCGGCAGCGAGCAGTCGCGCGCCTAGACGCCCTAAAGGATTGATATGCATGGGGAGTCAGTAAGCCTGCCAGCAGTGTCAGGATGTGTCAAACCTCAGTGCGAACACCCGTTCCCCCTACTATCTCGACGGGATGTTACGTCTAAAAGAACATCTCCAAGAGGCCGCCGAGCATTAAGGGTAAGTAGGCGATCACGGGCACGGTTACCGCTGCCACGGTCAGCGTTACTAATGTAACTGCAAACCCTCTAAACACCTGACTTCGCGAGCCCCACGAGGTGACCAGGCTGATACCGGCAATGGCAACGAGCACGGCAAGGACAGGGACCGCGACATAAATCTTGTCCACGATCAGTATGACCGCGGCTAGCGTGAGCAGCAATGCTAAGACGCCGCCAAGGATGAGGTCCCCCCTGGATCTGACCCGGGTTGGGGTGGTGATCGTTCGTTCTGAGTTGGAACCTCGGACCGTCTTTAGAATCGCACCTATTGGGCCCGCCAAAACCGCTATCGTCAAAATCAAGAAATTTGCGTTGAACGGGACGACAGGAGAAAGAATCAAAGTCCCGATGACCACTAAGGCCCATGTGGTGACGAACTTCTTCCAAGTCACATCTTCAAGCAGAGTCAAGCGCGCTTGGCCTTCGGCTTGGCAGTTGGTCGGGGCTTGGCTTTGTCCTCAAGGACCTTCAACCGCTTCGCTATGCGGTCTAGGTCGTCGCGTGTAGCCAAACCCATCGATTTCACCTGGCGCTTGATCTCGCCTACCACCAGGGTCTGAACAAGTTGAGCATTTTCACGGCTTCGGTTGATGATGTCTTCGGCGATACCTGCGACCGATGAGCCCTTTAGGTCACCTGCCAATTGCTTGGCAAGGCGTTCTGCTTGGCGGCGCGGTACCTCGGCCACGCCAGAGGCAAGTTGGATAGCCATACGGATCTGGTC
>JBDSRR010000061.1:0-5004 GCA_039929185.1 Actinomycetota bacterium | reverse complement strand
CATGAGCAGATGTTTGACCTTCACCGAGCGGCTGTGGATGCTGTGCTAGTTGGAACTTCACTTCTTCGAGCTGACCATCCTGGATCAGCCCTAAAGCAACTGATAGGAGACCTATGAATAATTCGATGGCTACTTGGAAGAAGACAGTGTTGTTGGTTATCGGGTATCTGGCGCTCGTTATCGACGGCGCGTTCTATATCGTATTCGCGGGTCTGCTTGTACCCGCGTACGCCTTGCCTTTTCTTTGGGCGATCTGGGGCGGGTTCGTGGTTTTAGCGATCCGTTGGCGGAAAAGGCCTTGGCGGGTGCTCATCGTTGGAGCAGGTGCATTCCTAGTTTGGCTTTTGATAGTTACCCTAGGTAGCATCCTCTTGGGCTGGACCGCGTGAGATTCGGTGAATTCGGTGGAAGATTCGCGCCAGAAAGCCTCATCCCTGCATTGCAGGAACTCGATGAAGCCCGAATAGCTGCATTCGCAGACGATGCATTCATCGATGAACTGCACCGTTTGTATCGCAAGATCGCAGGACGCCCAACACCCCTCTATCTTGCTCAGCAGTTAACTGACCATGTGGAGGGAGCGGTGATCTGGCTCAAGCGCGAGGACGCAGCCCTTACCGGAGCGCACAAGATCAACAATGCGATCGGCCAGTTGCTGTTGGCTGTACGCATGGGAAAGCAACGGATCATCGCCGAAACCGGGGCAGGCCAGCATGGGGTCGCAACAGCCACTGCAGCCGCTTGGTTTGGTCTGCCCTGCGTGGTGTACATGGGACGCGAAGACACAGTCAGGCAAAGTCTGAACGTATCCAGAATGAAACTGCTGGGGGCCGAAGTGGTTCCTGTGACGAGCGGAACTCAAACCTTGAAGGACGCCGTCAACGAGGCCTTCCGCGACTGGGTAGCTAATGTTGACGATACGCATTACGTGATCGGTTCAGTGGTCGGCCCCCACCCGTTCCCGACGCTGGTGGCTGACCTTCAGCGTGTAATAGGCGACGAAGCTCGCGCTCAATTCATGAAGGAAAACAAAAAGGCATTGCCCGATGTAGTTATCGCTTGTGTAGGAGGGGGCTCAAATGCCATCGGCATGTTTCGCGCGTTCCTGGACGACAAAGATGTTGCGCTATACGGAGTCGAGGCAGCGGGCGATGGTCTTGAAACCAACCGGCATGCCGCAACTTTGACCATGGGCAGCCCTGGCGTGTTTCATGGGGCGCGGTCGTACGTAGTGCAAGACGATGACGGCCAGATCCTTGAAGCTCATTCGATATCTGCCGGCCTTGACTACCCAGGTGTTGGCCCCGAACATTCTTGGCTAAAGGACGAGCGTCGTGTGACTTACCTAACCGCGACCGACACCGACGCCCTCGAAGCCTTTTCACTTCTAGCCAAGACCGAGGGGATCCTTCCTGCCTTGGAGTCGTCTCACGCGATCGCCCGTGCGGTCGATATCGCCCGCGAGATCGGTCCTGGTAAAACAGTTCTTGTTTGTCTTTCAGGTCGTGGCGATAAAGATGTAGACATCGCCGCCCGAGCACTCTTGAAACGTTAGATGCTCAGCCTCGATTCCTCCAAAAAACTGTTCGTTGCGTATCTGACTGCGGGTCTTCCCAAGCCGCAATCGTTCGTAGAGTTGATATCAGAGATATCGCGCTATGCCGACGCCATCGAAGTCGGATTGCCGTTCTCGGACCCCATCATGGATGGACCCATCATCCAGGAGGCATCGAGCCAGGCGTTGCGTCAAGGGGTCACTGTTGATCGCTGTTTCGATCTCATCAAACAGGCGAATGAATATGCCAAGTGCCCGTTGTTAGTTATGACTTACTACAACCCCATCCACCGCATGGGAGTTTCCGGTTTCATCGCAAAGTTGGTTGTATCTGGCGTCGCCGGGCTCATCGTGCCAGACCTGCCTATCGAAGAATCAGCCGAACTTGCCGATGCGGCGACGGCGGCTGACATCGCTCTGGTTCAGATGGTTGCCCCCACCACGTCGCATGAGCGAGCCAAACGAATCGTGAGTTCCTGCCATGGATTCATCTATGCCGTATCCCGCCTTGGGGTGACCGGTGGCACCGATGACCTTACCGAAGCAGCCAAACAAGTGATCGACCGCATCGGGCCCAATCCGCCCCTGCCGGTCCTTCTTGGCATCGGGATATCGAACGCAGACCAAGCATCCGAAGCGGCGGCCCTCGCAGACGGTGTAATAGTGGGAAGCGCCCTGATGCAGCGAGTACTGGCAGGCGACATCGAAGGCGCCGTTACCCTAGCCAACCAAATCAGGAGGCGCGTCTCACAGAATATTCCAGGTCAGTGAGGATCCGAACTCACTCAACTTGCAAATAACAGTGCCGGGAGCGGGACTTGAACCCGCACGGGCTTGCACCCAATGGTGTTTGAGACCATCTTGTCTGCCAATTCCAACACCCCGGCTGGCACTGAGCAGTTTATGGGTAAAGTTGGGTATGAGTGTTAAACGTAAACTGAATCATGTTGGACAGCGGCTTGTTGAGCTTCGCGAGGAGCTTGCAGTGGCTGATGAGCAGCTTGTCTACATCTCGGGGCTCTTCGATGAGGCAGAGACTGAACGCGTAGTTTCGGCCACTCCACTCGCAGTCAGGGAAGCTAGAGAGGCGTCGGAAAACCTTGATCGCCATCGGCGCTACCGGGAAGGCCTCCGGTTCGAGATTCAGCAGTTACTTGCCGAACAAGATCGCCTTCTGGAGCAACTCGTATGAAAGCCCAGGCGCGGATAGTTATAGCGGAGGACGAAGCCATCATCCGGCTTGACCTGCGCGAGATGCTGGAAGAGGAAGGTTATGAAGTCGTGGGCGAGGCAGGTGACGGCGAAACCGCCTTCAAACTTGCCGAGGAACTGAAACCCGACCTGGTGATACTCGACATCGTCATGCCGGGCCCCGACGGACTGTCGATAGCCGCTCGTATCAGCGAACATGAGATCGCTGCAGTCCTGATCTTGACTGCCTTCAGTCAGCGCGACTTGGTCGAACGAGCAACGCGCACCGGCGCAATGGCATACCTTGTGAAACCATTCGATAAAGCCGGACTTATCCCAGCAGTTGAGGTGGCAATGGCCCGTTGGGCGGAACTAAAAGCCCTTTCAGAAGAGTCGCAAGACCTGTCCGAGCGGCTAGAGACCCGCAAAGTTATCGAGCGAGCGAAGGGTGTTTTGATGGAGCAACACAAGCTGACCGAGCCCGATGCCTTTCGAACCATTCAGCGAATGGCGATGCAACGCCGCGAAACTATGCGGGTGGTGGCCGAATCGATCTTGGTTACTTCTTCATAAGCCGAGCGACCAAGATCGTGGCCTCATAGAGCAATCCCAGCGGCACTGACATCATCATCAGCGTGACGGGGTCTTGAGTTGGCGTCACGATCGCCGCGACTATGAGTATCGTCACGTAGGCGACCTTGCGCACACGGCGAAGTTTCTGACTGCTCACCACTCCTATAAGCGTCAAAGCTAAAAGTACGAGCGGGAATTCGAACGTGACGCCGAACCCGGCGATGAGGATCAGTACGAAGGATAAGTATTCGCTGGCCCTGGGCAGAAGGACAAGTTCAGTCCCTGAGAAACTGGCCAGGAAGTCGAGGGCTCTTGGCAGAGTCGTGAAAGCGAAAGCAACCCCTGCGCAGAACAGCACCATCGACACGAATACGAACGGGATGGCATATCGCTTTTCCTTTCGGTGAAGTCCTGGAGTGACGAACCGCCACAACTGCCACAAAATGACGGGCAGGGCAAGCACGAATCCAGCGAACGCAGTGATCTTTAGTCGTATGAAGAAAGCCTCGGTTGGTGCGGTGAAGATCAGGTTGCCCTGGCTGATGATCTGTTCCGCCACCGGAAGCTGCTTCAATGGCTGGATCAGAAAGTGGAGTATGTCTTCGTAGAAGAACCACGCCGCTATGCATCCGACACCGAATGCCAGGAGCATCTTGAACAGGCGGGTTCTTAATTCCTCGAGATGTCCGAGTACCGACATCTCCGGAACTTTGTTGCTGCGGCTCTTTACTCTGGTGAAGATGGTTTTGGACCAGGTTTCACGATTTCGGTCTTTGGGGTTTGGGCGATCATCGGGTGATCGTCCAGGCCAGCCTTGAGTTCGTCCGTGAAGCCGCTCGTCGCTTTTTTGAATTCTCGCAGGGCCTTACCCATGCTTCGTGCTATCTCAGGCAGACGTTTGGGGCCGAATATCAAAAGTGCAAACACGGCTATGAAGAGCATCTCGCCCGGCCCAAAACTACCCATCTAATTTGCCTCTCTTTGCCCTGACGGCTCTATCCTGACGGTGATATCGATATATGCTCCGCCCCACTTTATCCCGTCTTCATCGAAAGGAACCTGACATGAAACTCAAACGATCGATCGCGCTGGTATCGGCGCTCGCCGTGGCTTGGGTAACCGCCTTCACTCCTGCGTTAGCCGGAGTTGTGATTCACGACATGACAGGCACTTGGACCTCCGAGACCGTGAGTCTTGAAGTCGACAACCAGGTAAACAGGCGCTTCACCGGAGTGATCAGCTTCGTCGACGATCCGAACATCAGGCCGAACATCAGGTTGGACGGTACGGTGTCGGAGTCTGGGCACGTGAGCATGGTGGGCAACGGCCCAGGCGTGCAGCTGGTGATACAGGGCAAGTTGACGGAGGCGACCATCATCCCGTGCGTTTTCGAAGGTCGCTACCAACGCCGGTTGCGCGATGGTTCGGTCGAGACAGGGGAGATTCAAGGTCTCTTCCACGAAGGGACGGGTTCCGGGGGATCCCGCTAAGACAGGTCGATCTGGGTAGTTATGAATCTATTCACGTTCTGGTAGATGAACGGTGGATCTTCAACGGGCAAGGTGTGGGCCCCGCCCTCCACGGTTATGAGTTCGGCATTCGGAAGGCGTTCGGCCATACGTTCGGCCCACGTGTACGGGCTCATCATGTCGGCGGTTCCGTGGATCACTAGCATCGGAACATCG
>JBDSRR010000060.1:0-13935 GCA_039929185.1 Actinomycetota bacterium | reverse complement strand
ACTACATTGCCTCGTCCATCGGCCAGTATCTGAATCTCAACATGACGTGGCGCAGTGAGGTATCTCTCTAGATAAAGTTCGGGGTTCCCGAAAGCGTTTTGCGCTTCACGGCCTGCTCCTTCGAAGGCCGCTTCAGCTTCACCGGTCTCTTTGACCACCCTGAATCCTCGGCCCCCACCGCCGTGAGCGGCTTTCAAGGCTACCGGCCAGCCATACTCGGACGCGAACTCGGCGATCTCTGCCGCCTTGACTAATGGCTTCACCGTTCCTGGAACGCTTTGAACATTTACTGACGCGGCTGCTTTACGGGCTGACACCTTGTCGCCCATCATCGCTATCGCGCTTGCAGGGGGGCCTATCCAGATCAAACCAGCATCCTCAACCGCCGATGCGAACGCAGCGTTTTCAGCCAGAAAACCGTAACCAGGGTGTATCGCGTCAGTATTTGAACGCTTCGCTACTTCTATGATTTTGGCGATATTCAGGTAACTCGCAGCAGGCGGAGCTTCTCCGAGAAGGTATGCCTCGTCCGCGTATCGAACGTGTAGAGCCTCTAGATCGATGTCGGAGTACACAGCAACTGTTGCGATATCCATGTCCTTGCACGCCCGGAAGATGCGGATGGCAATCTCGCCGCGGTTGGCAACGAGAATCTTCTTGATCGTGTTGGGCAACGTCTAACCTTCCTTCAGGACGCGTTCAGCGAGACCTAAAGGCAATCCTCCCATCGTTGCCATGGTGTCGTGAAAACTCTTGAGATCGCCTTGGCCACGGCTGAAATATTCATCGCGCATCCGCTCGATCTCGACGGCACCAGTGAAATAAGAGGAGGCCTGAGTGGGCCAGGCACAGTAGCGAGTCACCTCCGCCGTAGCGGTTGATTCGATCAACCCCTTCTCCATAATGAATCGGACTGCATCTTCGAAGGTCATGATTTTCATGTGCAGGCTGGTGTCAACGACGATGCGAGCGGCGCGAAAGATCCGTGCGCCAAGGTGGGCTAATACCTGGGCGGGAGTGGGATAGAAGTCTTGCTCCCGCATCATCCGCTCGGCATAAAGAGCCCATCCCTCTGTGAAGTAGGCCGTACGCAGCACCTTGCGAATCTTGCGAGGACTGTCCTGCATCTTGACTAAGTGCCAATGGTGACCTGGGTAAGCCTCGTGCACGGATGTGGTAGCAATCCCGGCAAGACCCGAACCCTTCATCCGTTTATCAACTTCTTCCGCTGACGTGCCGTCAACAGGGTAGGGCACAAAAAAGTGGCCAACCTTGCTCCCTTTCATGGGGGGAGGGGCAGAGTACGAAGCGACGGAGAGTACGGCCCGCTGGAACCCGGGGGCCGGTACGACGTGGCACACCTCGCCCTCAGGCATCGTTACCAGATCGCGCTCCTTTAGGAATCGCCGGGCTTCTTCGCTCCAGTATTCGTACTGTTGGCGCAAATGTTCAGGGCTTTCGGCATGCTCAGTTTCTCTCAGGACCTTCAGCGCTTCGACCCAGTCCTCGTTATCGAAGTGTTGTTTTGAGAACGCGGTTATTTCCTTGTCGAGTTCGGCATACGAAGCCTTACCTCGCTCCAGCATTTCGGCCGCGCCGTAACTCAACTGCTCTTTTTCCGTCAGCAACCTGCTGTAAAGGTCTTCGCCGATCGCCCACTCGCCACTCGCAGACTTTGCAAGATCTTCAAGGAAAGAGGCAAAGTCTCGACATGCGTCCGCGGCCTGCTCGCCAGCCTCAGCTAGCGCAGGATCATCTACCTCGGGTTTCGAAAAGAAACCGATCGCTGAAGCGCACTGTTTCAAGCCTCTGTCTATCGAAAGTTTGCTGGCAAGTGCGGGGTCGAGATTCTTCTTGCCATCTTCGAGCATCTCAGGGACCTGCCGCATGCGGGACGCGGCCGAGGTGACGAGTTCTTCGATAGGCCGAAGGCGGTGCTGGAATAGGCTGAAGACTCCCTGTAGGCCCGGTCCGAGATATACGGTTGGATCGCGTTTTTCGCCCTGCCATTGCTCGGATAGTCTTCCGCCATGCAGCGTTGACATCACCAGGGCTTTGTCGGTGGATTCTTCAAACGTCAAGTCCGCTTCAGGACGATCACTGAACTGCTTTGCCCAACGCTCACGAGATTCATTTCGGCGTTCGAATCCCTGCTGGGAAAGATCGCCTAATTGGTCGTCGAATCCATCGAATCCCAGAGCACTTGCACTGGTTGGTGCCTCTTCGCATAGGTCTTGAAGATAATCATCTATAAGGTGGTCGAAACCTGAGGGCATCTTTGTTCTCCTGTCTTGGAATGCAAGGGGAGTCTATGTGGGACGAAGTCAGATGGTACGCCGAAGTTACTTCGACCAACAGCGTGGCGGCTGATTGGGCCGACGCCGGTGCGCCCGAAGGCTCTGTCGTAGTTGCAGCATCGCAAACAGCCGGTCGAGGGCGTCTTGACCGTGTTTGGTATGGGGCCCCCGGCGAAACGCTGATGTTTTCGATGGTCTTGCGGCCAACCGGCGGACTCCCCGCATCGTTAAGCCTTGCTGCTGGGGTTGCCGCATGCGAGGTCATTCGGGGGCTTGGTCTTGACGCGTCGGTGAAGTGGCCCAACGACGTGCTTGTCGGGGCGAAGAAGATCTGTGGAATCTTGGGCGAGGTTCACGTCGATGCTGTGATCCTTGGCGTGGGTATGAATATCAACACCGATGAGTTTCCCTCTGAGCTTAAGGACGCGGCCACCAGCCTGCTCCTGGAAAGTGGCCGACCCCACGATCTAAAAGTGGTTCTGAAGAGTTTTCTGTCGAGGTTCGAGGATTCTTACCTGCACCCGGAAACGCTCTTGATGCGTTACCGGCAGATGTGTTCAACACTTGGAAAACATGTGCAAGTTGAGATGCCGAGAGCCTCGGTGCAAGGGTTGGCGGTAGACATCGACGAATCTGGTGGCTTAGTTCTTGACGACGGAACCGTCGTACACGCGGGTGACATTACTCACGTGAGATAGGCGGCTATCCTTCGCCTCATGTTCGACGATCTCATCGAGGCGAATCTGTCGTACTCGGAATCGTTTCAGCTCCGCGGCTTGGCTGCTCGGGCGGCTCGGGGGCTTGCGGTCGTGACGTGTATCGATTCGCGGATCGAGCCGCTGAAAATGCTCGGGTTGAGGCCCGGAGATGCGAAAGTCCTTCGCAATGCTGGCGCGAGGGTGACCGAGGACGTGTTGCGCTCGCTGGTCCTGGCCGTGAACCTGCTTGGCGTCGAGCGCGTGTGTGTCGTGCAGCACACCGAATGTCGGATGAGTCAGTCGTCGAACGAGGAAGTTGTTGCGACCATCGGCCAGCTCCGAGGCGTCGACGCATCGGATTGGGATTTCCTCGTCATCGACGACCAAGACCAAGTTCTTGCCTCAGATGTGGAACGGATCCGTGCCTGCCCGCTCCTGCCATCCGACCTGGCCGTTGCGGGCTTCGTATATGACGTAGAGACGGGCCTGTTGCGCAGGGTGCACTGCTGACGGTGGGCGACGCTCGTCAGACGCGCAACATAAGGCTAGTAATCGTGGCTTTCAAATTTCTCTCCGGAACTGCTGAGTTTGCGGCAGGACTCTCACTCTTGATCCTTCCACCATCCCTTCTGACGATCATCTTCAACTTGGCATCAGCAGAAGAGATGAGAGAAGATCCCACCGACGCGATGGTCTTGTTCATTCAACATCGCTTGCCCCAACTGCTTGGCACAAAGCACATGTTTGCGATTGGACTCATCCTGTTGGGCATGGTGAAGATCGTCGGGTCGGTCGGACTTCTCCGAAGAAAGGCCTGGGCCTACAAACTACTCGTGGTTATTTTGGTAGCGCTTATCCCCTTCGATGCCTTTCACTTAGCGAACAAGATGTCCGCCTTATCGCTGGGACTGTTCGCTGCCAATGTCCTTGTTTTAGGACTTCTCCTTCTGTTTCGCAAGACCCTTGCAAGTGAGACAAGCGGGAGCTGACTAAGGTCGGCACTCGTTCCATGAGCGGGCGATGCCAACGGCTGTAATTCGCGCTACCTCACTTGACTCCCAGAAGTTCCTGTGCGGCATCTTTAAGTCGATGTTGTGGTCGGCGGCCATGTCGCTTGCCCAAAACCTTCCTTCAATGTCGTTCGATTGTGTGCTTGTGTAAAAGTTCTCCCACTGCATGACCGATCCAGGCCTCGCGCTTCCTCGAGTCGGTAACCCCAGCGTCCCCATGTATCCCATGCGAACTCCATGAGAAGCGGCGCTGTAGACGAGTGCCGCTCCAGCGGAATGTCCAAGATAGTTCACGCAGTGACCAGAGCGAGCGGCCTCAGCATTCGCCGCTCGGGCGAAAGAAGTGAACTCTCGATCCGCATCGAAAATGTCTGCGGGCACCCTGCTCCATCGCCACTCAACGATCACGGTGCCGGTGACATGCTCTTGCTGAAGAAACTCATTCATTTGAGAGGCAAATTCAAGTGGCGGCACTTCTTTTCGACTGAGCGGGTCCCACAGCCAACCTCTGACTAGGATCAATATCGGTCGCTCAGGATCGAAGTCTGTAGATCGTGGGGGCGACGGAGAAGACGAGGACCTTGAAACCAAACCGGATACCGGTGCAATGCCAAGCGCAAGCATTATTGAGATTGCTGCAGCCCACTTAACTGCTCGCTGTAGGGTCACCCCACCAGTCTAGTCAACTCGCGGATTGGACCTATCGAGCATGTAGGGTGAACCTATGCTCGACCTGCTCAGTCAACACCATGCTTGGATAGTGTTCTTCGGGGCATTCTTGTTCGGCGAGACGCTCATAATTCCTGCAGCTGCAGTTGCCGCCCAAGGACATTTCAACATTTTTGCAGTGGCCGGATCGGCCTATGCCGGAACGGTTATCTCTGACGCTATGTGGTTCATGTCTGCCCGGCCTGTCAGCCGTTTCCTCGATAAGAGTGCTCGAAGGCGCGCATCATATGAACAGGTTCTTGGCTGGGTCTCTCGGCGTTTCGGAGAACGCCCCGAGCGGGCCCTTCTGTTTATCAAGTTCGTGTACGGTGCCCGGCTCGCGACCATCGTCTACCTGTCGCTGCGACGCCTTGCTCTCAAACGGTTCGTCGTACTCAACGGAGTGGGCGCGGCATGTTGGATCGTGGTGATCGTAACCATCGGCTGGCTGGCGGGACGAGGGGTTGGCGGCCTCAGTACCGGCCTGGCGAAGATCGAATACCTGCTTCCAGCAATATTGGTCTTTACTCTGCTTCTGAAAGGTTTAATCACATGGGTATCCAAAAGAGCGATCGAGAAATAACCGCCATAGTCGCGGCCTACAACGAAGCCGAAAGGATCGGCTCGGTTCTCGAAGTGCTTTGCAGCTACCCCGGATTCGCAGAAGTCATCGTCGTAGACGACGGGTCAACCGATGGCACCGGACCGGTGGCCGCGAAACACGGTGCAAGGGTGATTCGAGTGGAGCCCAACCGCGGCAAAGGTCATGCGATGGACACGGGAGTAAAGGCTGCCGGCACAGACCTCCTCTTTTTTGCCGATGCGGACATCAGGGGGCTCAGCCATGAGGCAATCTCCGAAGTTACCGGTCCCGTAGTGCGCGGAGAAGCCGAAATGTTTGTGGCCATGCGCAAGCGCGCTCTCTACTATCTGCGCTTCATCATGATCTTCATCCCCTTGCTCGGTGGAGAGCGTGCTTTGACGAAGCGACTGTGGACGTCCGTTCCCCCACGTTATAAAACCAGCTTTCAGATTGAGGCTGCTCTCAATTTCTATGCCATCCACTTCGGCAATGGCCTCAAGTTCCGCGTATTCAAAGAGATCTCGCAGACCGTGAAGGAACGCAAGTACGGTTTTTGGCAGGGCCTAAGGAGGCGCTTTGGAATGTTTCGAGACGTCGTGCAGGCTATGTGGGATCTTCAATTCGAGGAGCGCCCGGCGGGCCTCCGTTCCCGTCGTGCGGCGACCCTCTCCCTGGTAGCCGCGCTGATTGGGGGCATCGTCGGATTGTTCATTGTTCTAGCGGCCGTTGTGGGTCCGGCCCAGTTCATCGGGGCCGTGTTTGCCGAAGAGCTTACGGAGGACCCGCGACCTTACCTCGTCCGATTCCTGCTTGCCGCCGCTAGCACGCTCGGTGCGGGTGTCTTAACCGTTGTTGGTACAACACTATTGGTGGGCAACGGGCTGTTTCTCTTCTTCAGCTTGGTAAGGCTAGCCACCGTCACTGAGAAAAGAGCTCCTGGCTAGATTCATAAATCAAACATTACGGATGGGGAGGACAACATGCAGCACAAACACCCGGTCAACCTCAGGCATCTTGGCGGGAGAAGCACCGGAGAGCGAGTGGCTGACGCCGTCTCTGCGAAGGTGGGCTCTTGGCCCTTCATCATCACCCAGTCAACGCTGTTGGTGGCTTGGATCATTTACAACGGGTACGTTGCCTTGCAGGTTCTTCACGGCAAGCCCTTCGACCCGTTTCCCTTCATCCTTTTGAATCTCGCGCTTTCCTTTCAGGCGGCTTACACCGGGCCGATCGTGATGATGTCCCAGAACCGTCAGTCGGTGAAGGATAGAGACATGGCGGAGCATGACTTCGAGGTGAACAAGGAATCCTACGAACATCTGATTTGGCAGACCGATCAGATCCTGCAACTTCTCAAGGCTGTTGACAGGTCTCCCACGTCAGCACCCCCCGGAAGGGACATGAACTACTGACTAGAGTCCCGTAGTGCGCGATCATTCCACCCGGCGGGACTCTCGTCGCCGTGGAAGGACAGTATCATTGCCCGCGATGGCCCCCATTCTTCCGACGCTGTTCGAACCCAACTCTGAAGCGGCTGGGACCAATCGCCAAGCCATGCACAGGATGGTTGAGGATCTGCAGCTGCAGATCGCCACTGCGGCAAAGGGTGGATCCGATAAGTCACGCGATCGACATGTGAGTCGTGGCAAGTTATTGCCGCGGCAAAGGGTGGAGCGATTGCTCGATCCCGCAACAAGTTTCCTTGAGTTTTCGCAACTAGCGGCCAACGGGATGTATGACGACGCGTCGCCGGGTGCCGGGATCATCACTGGGCTGGGTCGAGTGTCTGGTACCGAATGCGTCATCGTTTGTAACGACGCAACAGTCAAGGGGGGGACTTACTTCCCCATGACAGTGAAAAAACACCTGCGAGCCCAGCAGATCGCACTCGACAATGGCCTGCCGTGCATCTACTTGGTTGATTCGGGGGGGGCGTTCTTGCCTTTACAGGACGAGGTCTTCCCCGACAAAGAGCACTTCGGACGCATCTTTTTCAATCAAGCCCGCATGTCTGCTCTCGGTATCCCTCAGATCGCGGCAGTGCTTGGTTCTTGCACAGCCGGCGGCGCTTACGTGCCGGCGATGAGCGATGAAAGTGTGATCGTGAAGGAACAAGGAACCATCTTCCTTGGCGGGCCCCCATTAGTGAAGGCTGCCACCGGCGAAGACGTGACCGATGAAGAACTTGGTGGAGCAGATGTCCACGCCAGAACGTCGGGCGTTGTTGATCATTACGCGCTCGATGACACCCACGCGCTTGCGATCGTCCGCGACATCGTGGCGACACTTAATCGGTCGAAACAACTTCCTGACGGCATGCGCGAAGCCGAGCCGCCTAAATACGATCCCGCTGAGATATATGCGATTACCCCGCCTGATTCGCGTACCCCCTATGACGTGAAAGAAATCATCGCACGCATAGTCGACGGGTCTCGCTTTCACGAGTTCAAGGCCTTGTATGGCGAGACTCTCGTTTGCGGATTCGCACACATCGAAGGCTTTCCTGTCGGCATCATCGCTAACAACGGAATCTTGTTCAGTGAATCTGCTTTGAAGGGTGCGCATTTCATCGAACTTTGCGATCAGCGTCGCACTCCCATCGTTTTCCTGCAGAACATCTCAGGGTTCA
Source organism: Actinomycetota bacterium (assembly GCA_039929185.1). Classification (GTDB taxonomy): domain Bacteria; phylum Actinomycetota; class CADDZG01; order JAHWKV01; family JAHWKV01; genus JBDSRR01. The sequence goes on along the minus strand of JBDSRR010000060.1, from coordinate 6,010 downwards.
TGGTTGGCCGAGAGTACGAGGCTGGAGGCATCGCCAAGGATGGGGCGAAACTAGTTACCGCGGTCTCTTGTGCCTCGGTGCCTAAGTTCACAGTGATCATCGGCGGTTCATTCGGTGCTGGCAATTATGGGATGTGTGGACGTGCATACGAGCCGCGTCTGTTGTTTATGTGGCCGAACGCCCGTATCTCGGTGATGGGGGGCGAACAGGCCGCCAGCGTTTTGGCAACAGTCAAAGGTGGCTTCGAAGATGCAGATGCCGAGGAACGCTTCAAGGCCCCTATCCGCAGTCGATACGAAGTTGAAGGCCACCCATATCACTCCACTGCCAGGCTCTGGGACGACGGTGTGATCGACCCGATCGATACTCGTCAAGTTTTGGCCCTTGGCATCTCAGCCGCATACAATCGACCGTTCGTGCAGGGTCGTTTCGGCGTCTTTCGGATGTGACAACTGTCCTCGTAGCCAATCGCGGCGAAGTTGCCTGTCGCATCCTTTCTACCGTTAGAAAGATGGGACTGCGAGGAGTCGCTGTGTTTTCCGACGCCGACATCGATGCCCCGTTCGTTCGCCTAGCCGATGCGGCGATGAGGATCGGACCACCTGCAGCCGCAGAGTCCTACCTCGATATCGAAGCGGTGATCGGCGCTGCCAAGGAACTTGGGGCAGATCTGATCCACCCTGGCTACGGCTTTCTCTCCGAGGACGCTGGTTTCGCTCAGGCATGCGAGCAAGCAGGACTGATCTTCGTCGGTCCCTCCGCAGAGGTTCTGCGGTTGATGGGGAACAAAGACGAGGCCAAACGTGTAGCGGAAAGTGCGGGTGTCCCTGTTCTTGCCGGATATGCAGGTCGGGATCAAGGCGATGATGCATTCGTAAGGGCTGCTATGGAAATCGGCTTTCCTTTGATCGTTAAGCCGGTAGCCGGGGGAGGCGGAAAGGGCATGGCAGTCGTGAACTCGGCCGACGCGCTCCCGTACTCGCTGCAGGGAGCAAGGCGTGTTGCCCAAGCGGCATTCGCGGATGACCGACTGATGATTGAGAAGTTCCTGCTCGACCCCAAACACGTAGAAGTGCAGGTGCTCGCAGATGGGTATGGCAACGTCGTTCACCTTGGTGAGCGCGACTGCAGCGCTCAACGACGTCATCAAAAGATATTGGAGGAAACACCGGCGGTCTCCATCGACGGAGAGACCAGGACGACACTCACCGACTCTGCTGTTGCTCTGGCGAGGGTGGTTGGCTACAGGAATGCGGGAACATGCGAGTTCTTGGTGAGTGACGGAACAGTTGCTTTCATGGAAATGAATGCGCGCCTTCAAGTTGAACATCCTGTTACTGAACTGGTCACTGGGCTCGACCTTGTTGAGATGCAGCTAAGGATCGCGACGAATGAAACACTTCCCCTAACCCAGGAACAGGTGTCGTTCAACGGACACGCGATCGAGGTTCGGTTGTATGCCGAGGATCCCTCACAAGATTTTCTTCCACAAGCGGGAACCATCCACCATCTGCGATTTCCCGACGGAGTTCGCGTTGACAGCGGTATCGAAGAGGGCTCTCGGATAACTACCCATTACGACCCGATGATCGCCAAACTGATCGTGCATGCCGCAAGTCGAGTTGAGGCTCTTGAAAAACTGAGTGCAGCTCTAGACGACGTGGAGGTGCTCGGCATCGCGACGAATGCGACATTCTTAAGTGGATTCATCGCCATCGAAGAACTAGCCCGTGGCACCGTCACAACTTCGACCGTCGATACATTGCCGGCTCTGGTCGTTCCGGCCGCCTATGCCGATGAAGTGCTCTGCCTGGCAGCCGCCGCAGAAGCGAACCATCTTGCCGATGTTCAGTCGATCGACCCTTGGGGAAATGCTGGTGCTTGGCGACTTGGGGGCCGGGCCCCCATCGAAGTCATCGTCCGTCCCGTAGGGGCTGAGACCGAAGAGCTTTCGATCATGGTGAGCGGCCAGGGCCCATATCGCGTAGGCACTACAACGATCGCTCGTGTCGAAGGCTGTCATTCATGGACGCTAGATGACGAGTCGGCATCTGTCGCGAGAGGCGTTGGCCGATGGTACGTCTGGTGGAACAAGTGTGCGTATGAAGTGTTGATAGGACACCAAACGCGTACTCTCGACGCGTCGACAGCCAGCCACCTAATGGCCCCCATGCCGGGCCAGGTCCTTGCCATTAGGGTTGAAGCTAAAGAGCGCGTCAGCAAGGGGCAAGAGTTGGTCGTTGTCGAAGCAATGAAGATGGAGCACAGCATCAAAGCGCCGTTCGATGGAGTTGTTAAGGCTGTGCTTTGCGCTGTTGGGGAATCTGTTAGTAAAGGGAAGGTGCTTGTCGATCTTGAAACCGACTGACGAACTTCCCCCATCCGTGACCGTGGTGGAAGTCGGCCCCCGGGACGGGTTGCAAAACGAGATCGACATAGTGCCGTTAGACGTCAAAGTTGCTTTCATCGACGACTTATCGGCGACGGGTTTATCAGTCATTGAGACGACATCTTTCGTGAGTCCCAAGTGGGTGCCCCAACTTGCAGATGCAGCAGAAGTTTTGGCGGGCATCACGCGCAGCCCTTCGGTTCGCTATCCCGTCCTCGTTCCCAACATGCAGGGCCTGGAGCGCGGGCTTGAGGCAGGGGTAGGCGAGGTGTCTATCTTCGCCTCAGCAACTGAGAGTTTTTCGCGTAAGAATCTCAACCGCAGCCGCGATGAAGCCTTCGAGATGTTTCGACCCGTTTGCGAAGCGGCGAGGGCTGCGGGCCTGCGACTTCGAGGCTACCTTTCGATGGTGTTGCACGATCCATGGGAGGGGCAGGTGAAACCCGAACAGGTGACCGATGCCGCACTAAAGTTATTGGCGCTGGGGTGTGATGAGATCTCTCTCGGCGATACCACCGGTGCCGGAACGCCAGCGGGGGTTGAAGCCTTGATCTTAAGTCTGCTCGATACAGGCATTGCACTCGAGCACCTAGCAGTTCATTTCCACGATACCTATGGGCAAGCCCTAGCGAACGTGTTGGCTGCATTGCAGATGGGAGTTACGGTCGTCGATTCAAGTGCGGGCGGTTTAGGGGGATGCCCCTTTGCCAAGAGCGCGACGGGTAATCTCGCGACCGAGGATCTCGTATGGATGCTCGACGGCTTGGGCGTTAAGACAGGAGTTGATGTGTACAAAGTGGCAGCGGCTTCGAACAAACTCTGCAAGGCGATCGGCAAAGTTCCTCCGGGTAATGTTGCCAGGGCTCTGGCCCAAGAAGGACCTTAATGAACACCATTGTCTTCGATGTCGACGGCGCAGGAGTTGCGACTCTAACTCTCAATCGACCGGAACGGCGAAACGCTTTTGACGAGGAGATGCTCGTTGAGATAAACGAGACCGTGTCGAGTCTGCCTTCTGATGTACGTGTCTTGGTGATGCGCGGCGCTGGCAAGGTGTTCTGTGCTGGGGCCGATCTAGGTTGGATGATGAGCGGTGCCGCCTCGACTTCGAGCCGTCTCGATGACATGTTCTCGACGATCGACACCTGCAAAGTTCCTGTAGTGGCACAGGTTCACGGCGCGGCCATGGCTGGGGCTACCGGGATAGTGGCTTGCTGTGACATCGTCGTCGCTGCATCATCAACCGTCTTCGCGTTCACCGAAGTAAAGATCGGTTTGATACCGGCTGTTATATCGCCATACGTCATTCGTAAGGTGGGCTATAGCTTCGCCCGTTCGGCGTTTATCACTGCGGAACGATTCGATGCTCAACGAGGCTACGAAGTGGGTTTGGTTCATCGAGTGGTTGACGAATCTGAACTCGATAGCGCGGTTCAACAAGTTGTTGCAGGACTGTTGACTGGCGGCCCCGAAGCGATGTTTGAGGCCCGCAAACTCGTTGATGCCGTCTGGGGCAAACCGCTCGGTGATGTTCGCGACCTCACCGTAGCGGCGATATCGGAGCGAAGGGCGAGCGAGGAAGCGCGGGAGGGTGTCTTGGCCTTCCTGGAGAAGCGCAAGCCTCGATGGGTCGAGGGTCCATCCTCCTGAAGTACGACGTGCGATTTCACCCTTGCGGATGACGACACGGCGACGAGATTCCAATAGCGTTGCCTCATGAACCCCCCCCACCCCCCCGGAGGCGCGTCTCACAGAATCTTCCAGATGACCGTCCTTCGGATCTTGGTCTCATGAAAAAACAACCAAGAGAAGGTAGCTCGATCATCTTTGGCCTTCTCTTAGTGGCGGGAGGCGCGATATGGCTGCTCGATCAACTTGGAATCCTTGCGGTTGGACCTCGGGTGCTGGCCGCGGGGCTCTTGGTGGCCCTCGGGCTGGGCTTGATAGGCACATCCAGAACTGTAGGCAGGCGTCGTCATCGAGGCTTGATCGTGCTGGGCGTCGCCCTGGTCGTCGGGTTGGCCGCGAGCTCCTCGACGCACGTATCGGTAGCAGATGGGGTAGGTGAAAGAACCGTAACGCCCATCGATTCAACAGAATTGGCAAAGGCGCAGTCAAAAGGGCGCTTCGACCTGAGTTTGGGTGAACTCATCATTGACCTTTCGCAGATCCAAGATTTCGGCGTCGAACGACTCAAAGCAAACGTACGGATCGGAGAGATAAGGATCATCGTTCCAGAGGGCGTATCCGTTGAACTTCGGGTTCATGGCGGACCGGGTGACCTAACTCTGTTTGGTGAAAAGTCGGCTAGAGGTGGTGACATCTTTCTTTCTACTGACGGCTCCTCCACGGGCAGCCGGTTGAAGTTGGATCTCGACATCGGAGTCGGCAACATCAGTGTCGTTCGCGCCGCAAGCAAGGTGGAAGCCTGATGGACGTTCCGGCATTTAGTCGCGGTCGCTTGGTTGCGGGACTGCTATTCGCGGCCCTCGGGGCGGGCTTTTTGTATGACGCGCTTGGTTATTGGACGCTCGATACGGTCTATCTTTGGCCCGTTGCACTTATAGCGATCGGAGTTGGCGAAATGTTTAGTCATGCGCGCAGGCACCAGGTCGAGGTCGTGCGAAGCGAACAGTTAGGCCTAGCTGAAGATCGCGTCCGCATCGCGCAGGAACTTCACGACATCATTGCCCACAGCGTGAGCCTTATGACTGTCCAGGTGTCCGCCGCGAGGCGGGTTTTTCATACCAAGCCTGCCGACGCCGAGAAGGCGCTTGCGGCTGCGGAAGAAACTGGTCGGCAGAGCCTTACCGAAATACGCAATATCGTTGGTGTGCTGCGCTCTGCCGATGCCTCGATAGAAGCGGCCAGCCTTGGGGAACCTTCTGATGTAGATGTCACTGGGCCAATGGCGCCCCAGCCCGGCCTGAAAGACCTGCCTACGTTGATCTCGGGCCTTCAAGAAACTGGGCTTAACGTGAGGCTCGATGTCGTCGGTGAACCTCCCTTGGTTCCGCAAGGAACCGAACTCGCCATCTATCGGATCATCCAGGAAGCTCTGACCAACTCGATGCGTTATGCCGGTAAGGCGGATGTCTTGGTGCGAGTGAACAACACGGATACAGCGATCGAAATCAGCGTGGTCGACAACGGTTCCGGTGCGTCAAGCAGTTCTCACGTAGCCGGCCACGGACTCAGGGGAATGCGTGAGCGGGCATTGGCTCTAGGGGGAACCTTAGAGGCTGGTCCCGGTTTATCCGGCAAGGGTTGGATCGTTCAGGCTTCGATACCCGTGCCCAAGACGTGATCCGCATCATCCTTGTCGACGATCAGGCTTTGATAAGGTCGGGTTTCAGATTGATCCTCGAAGGCGAGGATGATTTCGAAGTTGTCGGTGAGGCGTCCGACGGCGAAGAGGCGGCGGTACTGGCACGTCGACTGAAACCAGATGTGGCCCTTATGGACATCCGCATGCCAAGACTCGATGGGGTCGAGGCTACTAAGCGAGTGGTTGCGGAAACCGAAACTCGGGTTCTCATCCTCACGACGTTCGATCTTGATGAATACGTTTTCTCAGCGGTCCGAGCCGGGGCGAGTGGGTTCTTGTTGAAGGACGTTACC
>JBDSRR010000059.1:0-6167 GCA_039929185.1 Actinomycetota bacterium | reverse complement strand
GGCGACAAACTCGCCAAGATGTATCCGCCGCTTGTGCTGGGCAAGGACGCTCCCTTCGAGGCCTGCTTCAACAAGTCGGTTGAATGGCCCGACGACTCGGGCGGCAACGAGGCATTCACGAACGCGGCCGAACTGCGAAAAGCATATGAAGAAGACGAAGTAGCGCATGAGGTCATCGACACCGCTCGCAGGCTCGAAGGGCTTCGCCGACCGCACTCTGTGCATGCAGCGGCTGTCGTGATCGGTCACGAGCCGCTTACCAATCACGTACCCGTGCAACGCACCGATAACGAGATAGTCACTCAATACGAGATGAATGCAGTCGCGGCTATAGGTCTGTTGAAGATGGACTTCCTTGGTTTGCGCAACTTGACCGTCATCGAAGACGCTCTTGCCCATATCAAACGCAACACTGGGCTCGACGTTGACATCGACCATGTCGCTCTCGACGACCCGAAGACATTCAAACTTCTTCAGCAGGCCATGTCGGCTGGTGTCTTCCAAATGGACTCGCCCGGTATGACCCGTTTGCTAAAACAACTGCGCATCGACCGCTTCGAAGAGATAGCCGCCCTCATCGCCCTTTACCGGCCTGGGCCGATGGAGCAGATCAAACATTATGTGAAGGGCAAGCACGAACCTTCATCGGTTAAGTACTATCACCCCCTTTTAGAGACGGTTCTCAAAGACACGAACGGTGTCATCGTCTATCAAGAGCAGGTCATGGAGATGTTTCAGGTCGTCGCCGGATTTACTCCTCAAGAGGCCGACATGGTGCGGGCGGCGATCAGCAAGAAAATCAGCAAGGAATTGGTGAAATGGAAGGATCAGTTTGAGAAAGGGTGTGCGGCCACAGGGCTAAACCAACAAGAAGCCCAGGGACTCTGGGACCTCATCTTGCCTTTCGCTGGGTACTCGTTCAACCGGGCGCATGCCTTTGGATATGGACTGGTCGCTTATCAAACGGCATGGTTGAAGGCCAACTACCTCACTGAATACATGGGCGCCTTGTTGACATCGGTCAAGGACGACAAGGACCAGATGACCTTCTATCTAAGTGAGTCACGCGGCATGGGCATCAATGTGCGTCCACCTAGTGTCAACGAATCTGACATGGACTTCACGCCGAAAAATAATGATGTGCTCTTCGGCCTGTCTGCTATACGAAATGTCGGCGAGATGGTTTCCGAGAAGATCATCAAGGCTCGCGAGTCTGGTGAGGAGTTCAGTGGGTTCCACGATTTCTGTAAGCGAGTTGATGCATCGTGTCTCAACAAGAAAGTCATCGAGGCGCTTGCAAAGGCTGGCGCATTCGATTGTCTGGGTGTTTCGCGTGGAGCTTTGCTGGCCCCCGGTCCTGAAGGCAATCTAGTGATGTGCGAACAAGTCGGGCGCCTTATCGAAGGCGTAATAGCGGAACGCAGGTCAGAAGATGCGGGACAGTTTTCCTTGTTCGCCGGTGCTGCCAAAGAAGACGCGCCCAGAGTCGATGCCAATTTCGATTCAGCGCTTGTAGGAATCGAGATCGAACGTTCCGATCTTCTAGCAGCGGAGAAGGAGATGCTGGGTCTTTATGTCTCTGAACATCCACTCTCAAACGTAGCGGCCGCTCTTAGATACCAAACCGAAGCCGAAGTTCTCGACCTAAAGCAAGGCCCAGACGGGGCCATCAAGTCAGTGGGTGGCATATTGAGTGGATTGGTTCGCAAATTCACTAAGAAGGGCGATGTTTGGTATCAGGGGGTCTTGGAAGATATCCACGGGTCCGTTGATGTCGTCTTTTGGCCTCAAACGGTTCAGGCGACAGCCTCGGAGTTACTGATCGATGATCAGATTGTCATCATCAAAGGTCGCATCGAATTGCGTGACGAACACTGCAAGTTGATAGCACTTGAGATCCGCAAGCCCAAACTCGATGGTGCCAATGCTCCGCTTCGCATCCGCATGTCCGCTCAAGGTTGCACGCCCGACCGCCTCGAAAGCCTGAAAGGAGTGCTGTCTGAGCATCCAGGATCGTCGCCTGTGCTGCTGCACCTCGAATCCTCGGCCCGCACCACCGTATTGAAATTGGGTGGGTTTTCTGTCGAACTGCGAAATGGGCTATTCGCCGAGATCAAAGCCGTGCTTGGACCCGAAGCATTGGTCAACTGAAGAAGTAGACTCGCAAGAACACTTTTCGAAAACTGGAGGCTATCTAGATGCGTACGCAAACTGCCCAACTTAAAGCTCTTGGCCAGGTCCCCCTCTTCGCGGGTCTTTCGAAGGCCGATCTTAAGTTCATCCTTAAGCAGCTCAATGAAGAGACATTCTCTCAAGGACGCAACATCATCGAGGAAGAACAGCCAGGTGCTCGCTTCTTCGTGATCCTCGAGGGCACAGTGAACGTCGTCGTGGGCGGGAAGTCGCGCAAGTCCCTTGGCCCCGGAGCATATTTCGGTGAACTCGCTCTTCTCGATGGCGGTAGTCGCACTGCGACCGTTGTTGCCGCTACTCCGGTCGTGACGCTGTCGCTCACCTCCTGGAACTTTTTATCCACCCTTCAAGAGAATTGGCCGGTCACCAAGAAGATTCTCGCAAGCATGGCTCGCCGCATCAGGGAACTCGATAAGTCTCACAACTAGGTATTTACCTGGCTGCCTTCTCGGAGTAACCTTGAGGCGTATGGGGTGTTACCGCTGTGACGCAGTGCAGACAGATCCGACCAAGGGGGCCTCTCCTTGGGTGCGCCTTGTCATCAAAGGCGAACAATTATTGCTTTGCCCGCCCTGCCAGTCGAAGGATCCTGAATGGACTTCAGCGGGCGACCGCTGTCCGGACTGCGCCAGCCCCAGACTCGCAGTGGTGATGGACAGCGTTGTTTGTCGTGCCTGCGGAAAGGATTTCGAGCGGGCAGGTTTTCGTTAATGGCGCAGACCTCATCTAGCTGCATCTAAGATTCAGAGTATGCAAACCCCCGCCGATCCTGGGCTCACGTCTGTGTTGTTGCGGTTGTTGAAGATTGGGTTCGGGTTCGCCAGCATCGTGTCTCTTGCTTTGGGGGTCTGGATGGTCGTTTCTCCCGAGGGGTGGTTCGATATCTTCCCCGGCGCCATCTCGGACTTCGGCCCCCTGAACGCGCACTTTGTTCGCGATCTCGGGGGGTGGTACATAGCAAGCGGGGTGATATTTGTGTTCGCTTTCACCAACCCCATGCGGTTCGGAGGAGTTGCCTTGATAGTCAACTTTATTGCGGCGGGAGTTCACGCAGGGTCCCACATCTCGGAGGTCGTCTCAGGTCGTGTTGATGCAAAGCATTGGATCATCGACACTCCGACGATCTTTGTCCCTTTTCTGTTCGGCTTAGTGTTGCTATGGATCTGGTGGCGGCTTCAGGCGTCGAGGATCTTGACTGATGCGTCTTGAACGACGAACAGAACTTGTCCGCCCTTCCCTAGAGGAAGGCCCAATCGACGCGGTTCGAGACATCATCGAACAAGTGCGCACCCGTGGCGACGAAGCACTGTTCGAGTTCACTCGCAAGTTCGATGGGGTAACACTCAAGCAACTGCGAGTAGAGCCGAGCGCAAGCCACCGGGTGCCTGACGGATTACTTGAAGCGATGAAAGCGATGAAACAGCGCATCGAGGTCTTCGCCGAGCATCAGGCCCTCAAGCCTTGGGTTGCCGACGTTGGTGGGGGATCGATCGGCGAGGCTGTTCATCCTCTGCGGAGAGCAGGTATCTATGTTCCTGGAGGCAGGGCCGTATATCCGTCTTCCGTCTTGATGTGCGCGGTTCCAGCCCGTGTGGCTGGAGTCGATGAGATCGCCCTGTGCGTACCCCCCGGACCCGATGGGCGGGTCCCCGAAGCAACATTGGCAGCAGCGGCGTTGTGCGGGATCGAAGAGATCTACAGCGTTGGTGGAGCGCAAGCAATAGCCGCGATGGCCTACGGAACCGAGACCATCGCCAAAGTTGACGTGATAGTCGGACCCGGAAATGTCTATGTTGCGCTAGCCAAGCAAGAACTGGCAGGCATCGTGGCGATCGACTCGGTTGCCGGGCCGAGCGAGATCGTGATCGTGGCAGACGCTTCGGCAGAAGCCCGGTTCATCGCGCGAGACTTAGTGGCCCAGGCAGAGCATGGGCCGAACGGCGCCTTTGCTCTCATCACGTGGGACGAAGATCTGCTCGATGCCGTAGAGCGCGAATTACACTCGATCGAAGGCCCGGATGATGTAGCAGTAGGTGTCCTAGTTTCGGACCTTGAGGCGGCCATCGAGTTATCAGACAACTTCGCTCCCGAACACCTGGAACTCATGTTCGAGGGAGTGCACGAGGCATCCGGGAGATTCCGCTCGGCGGGTGCCATCTTCATCGGCCCCCATTCGCCGGTTTCGCTCGGCGACTACCTTGCTGGGACAAATCATGTGCTGCCGACTGCGGGTTCGGCTCGGTGGGCCTCTGGGCTAAGGACTTCGCACTTCCAAAGAACATCTGCCACCGTTGAGTACGACAGGAAATCGTTGCAGGCAGCAGCGCCCTTCATCGAAACCATGGCGCTCGTCGAGGGGCTGCCAAATCACTCTCGGGCAGTTCTGGCCAGGTTCGAGGATGATGTATAGAGGATGATAGATAGATGATGGACCCGGTGCGCGAACGAGTAGGCGGCAGATCTGACCTTGAGGACTTAGTGCCTTATCGCGCTCCCCAGCTCGATGCGCCGACGAAACTCAATACGAACGAGAGCCCATACCCGCCGCCAGAGGAGTTCCGCGAAGAACTCAACCGCCGCATCGCTGGCCTAAAGTTGAATCGGTATCCATCCCGCGATTTCATTGAGGTTCGCGAAGCGCTTGCTGCGCAAGTTGGAACACTTACCGATCGCGTCTGGATGGCCAATGGGTCCAATGAGATCTTCCTTCAGCTCCTGCTTGCCTTCGGTGGCGCAGAGCGCAAGGCCATCACATTCGAGCCAACTTATGCGATGCACTCACATCTCATCCGCGTTTCAGGGACGCGCTGGCTTCGGGGGCGCCGCAATGCAGACTTCACCATGAACTTGTCTGCATCTATCGAAGCTATCGAGGTCCAGCACCCAGACATCGTCTTTTTGTGTTCACCTAATAATCCAACCGGCAACATTCTTACCGAAGAGGAGGTAGCTTCCATCTGTGCCGTGGCCCCGGGACTGGTTGTTCTCGACGAGGCTTATGCTGAGTTCGCTCCGTCGAGCCTTGTGTCCATGGTGGAAGACTTTGAACATCTGGTTGTCACTAGAAGTTTTTCTAAGGCTTGGCGGTTAGCGGGGGCACGTATCGGCTATCTCGTAGCACAACCGAGGATCATCGAAGAGGTGCAGAAGGCCCGGCTGCCGTACCATCTGTCAGCCATATCTCAGGCTGTTGCGTTGGCCGCTCTGTCGAACTCAAAAGAGATGTTGGCTACCGTCGAAACGCTTAAGCACGAGCGCGATCGATTGTGGGGAGAACTTTCAACGACCCGCGGCATCACCGCTTTCGACAGCCATGCGAATTTTATCTTCTTTCGAGTCAACGACATGCCGGCAACTGAGGTTTGGCAGGCCCTGCTGGACCGAGGGGTTCTGGTTCGCGACTTCTCCGATACGCCTGCATGCGAGGGCTGCCTTCGAGTCTCCGTAGGAACACCGGCGGAAGATGAACGTTTCCTCGAGGCTCTGTCTGAGTGCTTGTCCCGCCCCGCGAGTGAGTAGGTCGGCCGAGGTCGATCGATCGACCACCGAAACCAACATCAGCCTGCGTCTTGATCTTGATGGGTCCGGTCAAACCGACATCTCGACGGGTGTTGGGTTCTTCGATCACATGCTTGAGCAACTCGGAAAACACTCCGGCTTCGGCATAACCCTCAAAGCACAAGGCGACCTTCAGGTCGACGCGCATCATACGGTTGAGGATTGCGGCATTACGCTTGGAACTGCCCTGTCTGAAGCTCTCGGCATCAAGAGCGGTATCCGTCGATATGGTTGGTGCATCGTCCCCATGGAAGAGGCTCTGGTTCAAACCGCAGTCGACCTTTCTGGTCGTCCATACCTAAGCTACGACGTCGATGTTGCGGTCGAAGCCATTGGCAACTACGACCCTGATCTCACGGAAGAGTTTTTCACGGCGTTCTCAAGGGCGGCTGGTCTTACTCTTCACATCAAACTTC
>JBDSRR010000058.1:0-5674 GCA_039929185.1 Actinomycetota bacterium | reverse complement strand
GCAGCAGAGGCTATCTCTGCTGCCTGGGGTGCGGTGAGCTTACCGGAGCGAAAGGCATCGTCTGCCTTAGGAAGCTCCGCCATCCGCTTTGCGGTCTCTATAGCCGTCACGCAGGCACCTACCGAGTCCCCCGTCTTTTTGGATATGAAGTGGGCCGGGGACCGGTCCCCCCAAGTGCGCCAGGTGCCAGATGAGGCTACTCGCTCTGCTGATATCGCCTTGCCTGCGGCCGCGGACTTTTCGATCTGAGCAAAAACCGTGACCAGCTCGACTGCGAAGCCGGGCTCTAAAGTGGCAGCCTCGATGCCGCGAACGATCTCGCTGAGCTGGTCACTGACACTTCGAAGTTGAACGATCATGAGTCAATTATGGCAAGGGGGTATGACATAAATGTGCCTAGCAAATCGCCGGGATCAAACTTTCTTGAGATTTATTGGCTGGACAAGGAGAGGACTGCGGCTAGTAAATGGTCCTCCGGTATGGAACGATGTCCTGTCGTGTACTACGGAGCGATGTTCTGTCGGCTGACAGATAGCCAACGGGTCCGGGCAGAGTGACTCGGCAGTTCTTCGACCAGATCGACGACGAGCTTCGTGGTCTACTCGGACCATCGAGGCGCGACTTTCAATCGATCAGGACGTCTCATCTCATCAAGGTTTGGTATCACCGACCCGAATTTCACTTCGAAGCTCAGCATGTTGGTGCTCGCTGGACTCGTCCTCATCGCAAAGGGCCTGGCATCGAAGTGGGATTGCATCTCGAAGCTCCAACGGCAGAAGCCAACGATGAACTACTTGCATCGATGAGCGGTTGGCAGAGCAAACTTCCCGATGCCTTTGCCGGCAAGGCACTTGGCCCCCGGGCATCCCTGTGGCGCAGAGTTTCAGAACTTGTCGATGTTGAGTCCATGGATGATTCCGACTTCGCCGGCGAGATCGCTGAACGGTTGGCTCTTTACATCAAAACCCTAGATCCATTTATCCGCTGACCAGTAGGCAATAGGTAGCAAATCTGGTAGCATAAAGGTATGAAAATCAGCGTGAGCTTACAGAAAGGCGATGTGGAATTTCTCGATGCGTATGCCAAGACCCGGGGGATCGCCTCCCGATCTGCCGCCGTGATGCGAGCGATTCGCTCCCTTCGAGTTTCCGAACTGTCCGAGCACTATGCGGATGCCTGGCAAGAATGGGCGGAAGACTCGGAGCAAGAGTGGGATACGACGGCCGCTGACGGGCTCACCTCCTGATGCGTCGCGGAGATATCCGTTGGGTAAATCTAGACCCGGCGGTGGGCTCCGAGTCGGCGAAGCAGCGGCCAGGTGTTGTCGTGAGCAACAACGGAGCGAATGCCGTTGCAACTCGGCTGCGAAGAGGTGTAGTAACAGTCGTGCCGGTGACTTCTAATGCAAAGCGCGTTTACCCATTTCAGGTGCTGCTCATAGCGGACGAATGCGGGCTGAAGAGAGATTCAAAGGCTCAGGCCGAGCAGATCCGCTCCGTCTCAATTGACAGGATCGGGGATCAGATCGGTTCCGTGCCCCCCGCAGCCATGGAAGAACTCGACGATGCAATACGGATCCATCTCGACCTTTAGAAGTCCACTAACCGTAAGAGTGCTCTTCGTCGGGAAACGTACCCGCTTCCACTTCTTGAGTGAAACGCCCAACGGCTTCGGTGATGGTTGAGCGAACGTCGGCGTATGGCTTCACGAATTTGGGGTACTTGCCTGAGCCCATGCCAAGCAGGTCCGTAATGACAAGTACTTGAGCATCGCAATGCGGTCCTGCTCCGATACCGATCGTTGATATCGACAGCGAGTTCGTCACCTTTTCCGCAACTGCGCTTGGGATGCCCTCTAGCACCACACTGAACGCGCCTCGTTTCTGCAGGTTTTCGGCGTCGGATAACAAGCGGTCGGCAGCCTCCTCGGTTTTCGCTTGCACACGGTAACCACCCATGGCATGAACAGATTGAGGAGTGAGGCCCAAGTGCGCCATAACCGGGATGCCACTTTCGACCAGTGCTTGTGTTAATTCGAATTGTGGCCCCTCAAGTTTCACAGCATGAGCGTTTCCTTCCTTAAGGAAGCGCGTGGCGTTTCGAAGGCCGTCTTCGACCGAAACCTGATAGCTGCCAAATGGCATGTCGCCTACGATCAGTGCATCCTTCGCACCCCTTGCGACCGCGCGAGTGTGATGCAGCATCTCGTCCATGGTGACGGGCAATGTTGTGTCGTAGCCTAGGATCACCTGCGCAAGCGAATCGCCCACGAGCAACACGGGCACTCCGGCTTCGTCGAGGATCTGTGCGGTAGGAAAGTCGTAAGCCGTGAGCATTACGAATCTGCGGCCCTCGCGTTTGAATCGAGCGAGGTCGCGTACTGAAGTAGACATTGCATTTTCCTTTCCGGTCTCAGGGCTGACGCCTCCAAGCCTTTTGGTTACCAAAAGTGTACGCCTAAGAATTGGCTTTCAGGAATTGCAGAAGTAGGAAGTTGAAGTCGTCCGAGTTCTTTGCGTGGAAATCGTGGCCCCCCTTGACCCATTGGTGCGAGGCGAGTGGCATCTTTTTGGCCAACATCTCACCGATGAATTGCATGGGGGGCTCACTCTCATCGCCGTTGAGAACCAGGGTAGCGTGCGTGAGCATCGACAGCGCCTCATCATCCGGGCGATATTGCCACCCGGCTTCTTCCTTGTGTATCAGTGGCGCTTGCCGTTCAACCAACGGCCAATAAGATGACTCCGCTGTGACTTCGCCTGCCATGCCAGAGTCGATCAAACTCAACCATGCTGGCAGCCATTCTTCTAGCGGCATGCCCTCAGAAGCCTGTCGACTGATCTCGATGAACCTATCGAACCAGGGTTTGTAGTCGGGCTCATCTTGAGCCCAGGTGAATATCGGCGGTTCGATGAGAGTAAGAGACAAAACTCGGTCCGGCCAACTCAAAGCGAACTCTAGGCAAACCAGGGCACCGTAGGAAACTCCCGTTAGATGTGCGCGCTCTATGTCGCGCAGCTCTAGGGTCAAACGAAGGTCGTCGGCGTGAAGGTGCACAGGGATCCATTCGACATCGCCTGATTCGGAATGGCCGTGCCCCCGACGGTCCACGGCGACAGCCCTGTACCCTTCCTCGGCCAAAGGTCCGATGGTTTTGGCCCAAGCGGGGCCGGAATGAAACACTCCGCCATGAACAAGTGCCACCGTGTCGCCGGCGCCTCGGTCTATGGCGGCAAGCTCGATTGGGTCGTTTTTAATGATGCGGTCCCTTCCCGGATATCATCTAGTGCACTAACGATTCTACTGGAGGCCTTCCTTTCATGAGAGCAAGACGTTCTTGTCACGCTGTCCCTGGTTCTTCGCCTAAGTTTCTGGCGAAGGCACCCAGCCTTCCCGCTGATGAGATCTTCTTTGATCTCGAGGATTCAGTCGCCCCGTTGGCCAAGGACGAGGCTAGAGGCAATGTCATCAAAGCGATCAACGAGGGCAACTGGTCTGGTAAGACCCTGGTTCTGAGGGTTAATGGGGTTTATACGAAGTGGTGTTACCGCGACATCATCGAGGTGGTTGAAGCCGCCGGAGGTCGACTCGATTGCGTGATGATCCCCAAGGTCGAGGCTGCCTCGGATGTTGTCTTCGTAGACAAACTGCTGACGATGATCGAAGAAACCGTTGGCCTTGACCGCAGGATCGGTCTGGAAGTTCAGATCGAGACTGCAACCGGACTGAAAAACATCTTCGACATAGCGCATGCCTCGGACCGTATGGAAACCTTAATCTTCGGCCCCGCTGACATGAGTGCGTCACTCGGTCTACCCACCGTGACTGCTGGTTTGCCGATGCCGGGATATCCGGGCGACCACTGGCACTGGGTGCTCGAAACCATCCTGGTGGCCGCCCGCGATGCAGGTCTTCAAGCCATCGACGGACCCTATCTATTGATCAATGACCTCGATGGCTATCGCGAGGCTGCTACCCGGGCAAGGGCACTTGGATATGACGGCAAGTGGTCACTTCATCCAGGGCAGATCGATGTGCTGAACGAGGTGTTCACTCCAACCCAGGCCGAGTTCGACAAAGCTTCAGCCATGCTCGATGCGTATGAGCACGCCACATCGGTCGAACTGCGGGGTGCTGTGATGTTTGGCAAAGAGATGATCGACGAGGCTTCTCGCAAGATGGCCGTTCAGTTCGTGGCCAGGGGAGAGGCGGCTGGCTTGAAGCCGGTCAAAACATGGGAAGACTTCACGCGGGAGTGGCAGAGCCCATGACCATGGCTGGCATGCAATTGGACGAACTTCAAACTGAGATCTTGCGGACGGTTCGCGATTTCGTTGACCGCGAAGTCATCCCGATAGCCGACGAGATGGAACATCGAGATGAGTATCCCGAAAAGATCGTCGAGCAGATGAAACAGATGGGATTATTCGGCGTGACTATCCCCGAGGAGTTCGGGGGCCTGGGCCAACCATTGACACTCTATGCGTTGATCGTGAGTGAACTTTCGCGTGGGTGGATGAGCCTGTCGGGAATAATGAACACGCACTTCATGACGGGTTACTTGATCCGCAAACACGGCACCGAGGAGCAGAAGCAACGCTACCTTCCTCGTCTTGCGACTGGCGAAGTGCGGGCGGCCCTCTCGATGTCAGAGCCTGGTGCTGGCTCCGATGTTGCGGCGATAACTTGTCGCGCGATAAAGGATGGCGATCATTACGTGGTCGATGGTCAAAAGATGTGGGTCACCAATGGTATGCGTGCGGGTATCGTCACTTTGTTGTGCAAGACCGACCCGTCGGCCGATCCGCCTCATCGAGGCATCAGCATCCTGCTCGTCGAAAAGGAAGCTGACGAAGAAAACCCTGCGCCAGGTTTGATCGTTGGTAAGAACATCCCGAAACTTGGATACAAGGGCGTGGAAACAACGGAACTTGTTTTCGAGGGCCATCGGGTTCCAACCACGCAGCTGCTCGGCACCGAGGAAGGTAAAGGCTTCACTCAGATAATGGATGGCATCGAAGTGGGTCGCGTCAATGTTGCCGCAAGGGCCGTAGGAGTTTCGACACGAGCTTTTGAAGAAGCCATCAAGTACGCGCAGATCCGCAACACGATGGGCAAACCCATCGCTCAGCATCAGGCCATCCAATTCAAACTCGCCGAGATGGCAACGAAACTTGAAGCCTCGCGTTTGATGCTGTTGAACGCCGCCCGTAAGAAAGACCTTGGCGAAAGGAGCGACCTCGAAGCCGGCATGGCAAAGCTGTTCGCATCTGAGATGTGCATGGAGATATGCCTCGATGCGCTTCGGATTCATGGAGGATATGGATACTCAGCCGAGTACACGGTTGAACGCCTGTATCGTGACGCTCCGTTCTTGCTGATCGGCGAGGGCACCAGCGAGATACAGAAACTTGTTATCGCGCGTGGTCTGCTGGAACGTTTCAAGGTGGAGTCATGAGCCAGGAGTTTCAATTCGGACGCTACCTTGAGGACTTCACTGTTGGCGACGTTTACAAGCACTGGCCGGGCAAGACCATCACGGAAGCAGATGATCATCTGTTTTGCATGATCACCATGAATCATCATCCTCTGCATACCAATCTTCACTATGCCGAGACCGTCAGCCAGTTCAAGCGCAACGTAGTTGTCGGAAACCTTGTCTACTCGCTGGCGTT
>JBDSRR010000057.1:0-2417 GCA_039929185.1 Actinomycetota bacterium | reverse complement strand
ATCGTTCGTCGTGCAAAGAAGTTGGCTATCAAACGACTACTGAAGGACGGCCCAACAGGTAAGGGCATCACCACACAAGACATGATCGATTCGATTCACCAGGAATATCATGAGAATGAAGATCTCCCCAACACGACGAATCCCGACGACTGGGCCCGCATCTCGGGCAAGAAGGGCGAGCGGATCGTGTATATAAGAACGCTAGTCGGCGAGAACAAGAAGAGCACTCGGACCATCGAGCAAGTTCAAACCGGCCAGTACCTTTAAGTTCGACGGGGCAGAGCGTGGCGATTCCTAAGGTGATGGGGATCGAAACCGAGTATGGCGTCCTTACCAAGGGCGGCAGAGACAACAACCCCATCCTTGCCTCATCGATCCTGATCAATTCGTTTGCCTCGCCTCGTCTCAAACGCGTTCGATGGGACTACGAGGAGGAAAACCCCCTGCGCGACGCGCGTGGGTTCGAACGACAGGGAATCGATCTTTCAGAAGACGACGGTGGACTCGTGTCCGTCATTCTCGAGAACGGTGCCCGCTATTACGTTGACCACGCCCATCCCGAGTACTCGACGCCTGAATGCACCAACGCCCGGGATTTGGTCATCCATGACAAAGCTGGTGAACGGATACTCGCTGAAAGTACCCGCGCTGCGAAGGATGCCCTAGAAGAAGGTCAAACGATCCTCGTCTATAAGAACAACTCAGACGGCAAGGGCAACTCTTATGGATGCCATGAGAACTATCTGGTTTCCCGTCAAACGCCGTTCCCCAACATCGTGCGGATGCTCATCCCATTCTTCGTTTCACGTCAGGTCTTTACAGGTGCCGGCAAGGTGGGTTCCGAGGGCTCTTGGGGAGGCGATCCGGTCAACTTTCAATTATCAGCCAGGGCCGATTTCTTCGAAGTTGAAGTGGGGCTAGAGACGACGTTTAAGCGACCCATAATTAACACTCGCGACGAACCCCATGCCGACCCTGACAAGTACCGTCGGCTGCATGTAATCATCGGCGACGCCAATATGAGCGAGATTTCCACATTCTTGAAGGTCGGCACCACTGCCCTTGTATTAAAGATGATCGAGGACGATTTCATCACAACCGATCTCACACTCGATGAACCATTGACGGCTTTACGCAAAGTGTCACGAGATACCAACTGTAAGGAGCGTCTAGCACTTGCCGATGGGCGAAGCATCACAGCAGTCGACCTTCAATGGGAGTACCTCGATTGGGCCAAAAAGTATCTTGCTGAGGAGCCGGTTGATCGAGTCACCGCAGACCTCCTGTCTAGGTGGGAACATGTTCTTGGGGCCTTGGAGTCAGACCCGATGTCGCTTGCAACCAGCCTTGATTGGGTGGCCAAATATCAAACACTTGAGGCTTATCGCGAGCGGCACGCCCTCGATTGGGATAGTCCAAAACTGAAATTGGTCGACCTTCAGTATCACGATGTTCGCATGGAAAAGGGTTTGTACTACCGCCTGGTCGGACAAGGACATATCGACACGATCGTTACCGAGGAAGAAATCGTTAGGGCCATGAGTGAACCCCCAACCGATACGCGGGCTTGGTTCCGCGGACATGCTCTCAAGAAGTTCTCTGCCGAGATCACCGCTGCCTCATGGGACTCAGTCGTTTTCGACACGGGGCAAGATTCTCTTCAGAAGGTCGCCACCATGGAGCCACTCAAAGGGACCCAAGAAGGTATGCAAGACTTGTTCGACGAATGCGACACCGCCATCGAGTTGGTGGAACGGCTTACCTCGGCATGAACCGCCCTTGCCCCCTTTACCCTTGCCCCCTTTACCCATGACCCCGTTAAAGGAAGTGGCGTTGTTCACTCCCAATGTCGAGAGAGTTGCGGCGTTCTATGAGTCCTTGCTAGGAATTTCGCCAATAGCCAGCATGCCGGGGATGAACAGCTATCTGCTAGGAGGAGTGGACTTTCACATCCACGTCGCGGAGCAGGTACTTCCAGCCCGCCAGCCGGCCCCATTCGGCGATTTTCCTCCTGGAGAAGACCACATCGCATTCGCCTGCGACGATCTCGATGCTGCAGCGGTGGCTTTGATCGCAGAAGGTCACACGGTTCTTGGCCCCATGGACTTCCCCTGGGGGCGGAGTATGTACGTACGTGACCCTGACGGTCGCCTTGTGGAGCTCAGCTAATTGGACCGGAGTAGGGAAGGATACTTACATGACCGGAAGTAAGGAATGCCCAAAATGCTCCGGGAACATGGCGGAGGGATTTGTTGTTGATTACGCTTATAACTCCCGCAAGCAGAGCACGTGGGTCCCCGGGAAGGCAAAGCGAAACCTGTTGGGGTTTGGCGTCCGGGTCCCAGCAGGGCGAATCGGTATCGAAGTGTTTCGATGTGAACGGTGCGGTTTCTTGGAATCGTTTGCGAACCCGCAAT
>JBDSRR010000056.1:0-2736 GCA_039929185.1 Actinomycetota bacterium | reverse complement strand
TGGATGGCCCCGAGCGACCGTGAAACGGATAGTCCCAAGTAAGGACCAAGCGATCGCGCGCTAGTTCGGGGGCGAGGTAGCTCCAGTAGATGTCATCACACGCGATCCCCGAACAGAACACGACGGCCATGTTTTTCGTTGGCTGGCCCCACTTCGAGTAACCGATCGATGTTTCGTCGAACGAAACGACGTGGTGGTCAGTTCGCATCTTTGATCGCGATAGTGCAAGTCGAAAAGGCGACAAGGCGCTCCTGGTCGTCGGTCATTCGTATTTCCCAAACCTGAACGTTGCGGCCCAGCTGAAGAGGAAGGCCGACTCCTGTTATGAAACCTTCACGCACAGACTTCAGATGATTCACCTTGATCTCGATGCCAAACGTCAGCTTGGTTGTGTCGTTTAGCCAAGAGCCAACCGATGCGATTGTTTCGGCCAAGCATGCAGAGGCGCCCCCATGCAGGAAGCCCACCGGCTGCGTATTTCCTTCAACCGGGATACGCGCAACCACGCGCTCGGGGGAGGTTTCGATCCACTCGATCCCCAACTTATCCATCAGGGCACCATTGCCCAACGACGTGTTCAGTTCAACCATCCGCCAAGACTATCTGGCCTGGGTCGAACCCTCATGCGCCTCCTCGATGCGGGCAACGTCACCCTTGGGTCCAACCCGCCAGAATCTGTCTCGGTTGTCTTGCCAGTTAGCAAGGATCGTTGACGCGGCCCTTGAGGCGGTGAGTTCAACATGCAGATCCAGCAGCGCTTTCAATGTTGCAAGCTGTTCATCATCGGGGCGCCGCATCTCAACCGATTCGGGGTTCATGCGGGGCGGCAGTCTTAGTTCGGGGTCCCATATGAAGGCTTCTCCACCGGTCATTCCCGCCCCAAGGTTCCAGCCGGTCGGGCCGATGATCGCTACGACACCCCCGGTCATGTATTCACATGCGTGGTCGCCCACTCCTTCGACAACTCCAGTCGCGCCGGAGTTTCGGACTGCGAATCGTTCACCCACACGCCCTGCAATGAACAGTTCGCCTCCGGTGGCGCCATAGAGAAGGGTATTGCCAGCAAGGTAAGGGTCTCCGGCATCGTCGGGTGGAGGAGTAATCACGATGCGTCCGCCTGCCATTGCCTTTCCGACGTAGTCATTTGCTTCACCGGTTAGATGAAGGCTCAGCCCGTCGGTTAAGAATGCTCCGAAGCTTTGACCAGCCTGGCCTGTCAAGTCGACGTGAACTTTGCCTGGAGGGGACTGCGACCCAAACTCGTGACCGATAGCCCCGCCGAGGCGAGCACCAACGGAACGGTCACTGTTAGTTATCGGATAACTAAGGTTGATGCTTCTACCCGCGACGATCGCATCCCAAGCATCTTCGTAGAGTCGATCGCCGAGCGAAGACCGTTGCCCCTTTACAGCCAGCTTGAAGGACTCCCTTCCCTGCGACATAAGTTGCTCAAGAACCAATGCGTCAGATCGTCGATCCATGTCCGGTTTGCGAATGAGTAAGTCACCGCGGCCGATGGCCTGCTCGATCGAGGTGAGCCCTATCGAGGCAAGCATCTCGCGCACTTGCATCGCAACGAATCGTAGATATGTGGCAACCATCTCTGGCGTGCCCGCGAACTTCGCTCTTAAGTCTTTGCGCTGCGTTGCGATGCCGACAGGACAGGTGTCGCGGTGACACGCTCGCACCATGATGCATCCCTCTGCCAGCAAGACAGAGGTTCCGAAGGAAAACTCGTCGGCCCCCAGCAGCGCCGCCATCAATACATCGCGTCCACTTGTCATTCCTCCGTCGACGCGCACCTTGACTCGATCGCGCAATCCCTCCCGCGAAAGAGTTTGCTGGACCTCAGCCAGGCCGATCTCCCAGGGCAGTCCTGCGTTCTTGATGCTCGATAGTGGGCTCGCCCCCGTGCCTCCATCCCATCCTGAAAGATGAACAACGTCTGCATTGGCTTTGACAACCCCAGCAGCGATCGTTCCAACTCCAGCCTCAGACACCAACTTCACAGATACAGCGGCTCGTGGGTTGGCTTGTTTCAAGTCGAATATCAATTGAGCAAGGTCTTCGATCGAATAGATGTCGTGATGCGGTGGGGGAGAGATCAGTGCAACTCCAGGCTGCGTGTGACGAAGACGCGCTATCTCCTCGGTGACCTTGTGTCCGGGAAGTTGGCCGCCCTCCCCGGGCTTGGAACCCTGCGCCATCTTTATCTGAAGTTCCTCGGCGAAGGAAACGTATTCCGGCGTGACCCCGAACCTGCCCGAGGCTACCTGCTTGATCTTGCAATTCCGGTCGTCGCGATAACGGGCTGGGTCCTCGCCGCCCTCCCCACTATTGGCTTTACCGCCGATGGAGTTGAGAGCTCGCGCTAGGGTTTCATGTGCTTCGGCACCTATCGCTCCATGACTGATCGCCCCAGATGAGAATCGTTTCGTGATGTCATCGATGCTTTCAACTTGGTCGATATCAACCGGGTCGGCGGCAGAAGTTATCTCAAGAAGATCGCGGGGCTCGCTAGCATCGCGGTCGTCAACGAGATGTACGAACCGTTGGTATGCGTCCCAATCAACGTTGTTGACCGCTTCATGTAAAGCCTCAACAACAGCGGGATTGTTCTCGTGGAACTCACCCTTGGTGTGATGCTTCAAGTAACCGGGGTTAGGCATCCGAGCATCCGCTTGATACGCGCTGAAGTGGCGCGTGATGACGTCTTCAGCGATCTGCCGCAGCCCA
>JBDSRR010000055.1:0-28345 GCA_039929185.1 Actinomycetota bacterium | reverse complement strand
CAGGAACAGCAAGGCCCCCCCGCTGGTATAGACATGCATGACGAGCGACCCAGGGCCTGCGATCACGCCGGTTGCGATGGCCCTGTATGAAACCTGGCCATCGGCTTCTGCTATATGAGTGCTACTCAAGCGTGGGTAGACTGCCGCGCCAACATCAGGAGCGCCCGAAGGCGTATCAGGCTTGAATAATCCTGAAGTCGACAGGGTCCCCTGCTGAGCAAGCACATCGACGGCGCATAATTGGGTACCATTCCAGCCGCCCTCCCTACTCCCTGCAGCGGCCGAATAGCACCGCTCGCCTTTGTCAAAGGGCGCTTCCAATGATCCTGACGTTTCTGCACGCGCAGGGATAGTTGCCATGAGCGCGATCGACAGAAATACCGTCAGGATCGATTTGCGCATTCCCTTCCCTTGTAGTCGTTTGGTTGAATTCATCTTTTCCCCTCCAAGGACTCCGTTGGCTCACCGCCCTTTGCGGGCGAGTCCATAGATTCGCGTGGATCAGCGGGTCTGGCATCGGTTCTGACCCGTAACTTGCTCTGCGGGTAAACCCTGACTCGGCAGTGCAAGGTGGTCTGCGCTATGAGGGTTAACCCTTACCCGCGGGCAGGGGCCTCCCCGAAGACTTCCATCCGCATCTCACGTACATTTATTGGGGGGAATTCCTGTTCGATCGACCCCCTGAAGACACGACGTAAAGGTAAGAGATGGCCAATAACAACCGTCGCAATGTAGGGACAGTAGTGCTCACTGTTGTTATGGTCGTCGCGCTTCAGATCGGCGCGGTCCGTGCTGGTATGGGTACACCTGGGTTTGAGAAGCTTCTTGGATTCTCTGGGACATCTACCCTTGATTATTCGCGTTTCCCGTCGCTTCTTTCTCGCCTCTCCAGCGAGTTCATCTCCCGGATCCTTGGGATCGACGGGCTGACCCAGGATGGCACCCGGTTGTCGTCAGTTCGCACAGGAGCACTCGCGCGAGACGCCGGTTTCGGCCAACGCATCGTAGTGGAGCATGCCCTGACCAACGATCGTTTCGAGGACGCCTACCTCGTCCCCTCGATCCCATTCACTGCGAGGACTGATGGGACCGGTGCAAAAAGGCAGAGCAGTGAGCCAGCCGGGTGTTCACCAGTAGGGGGTACGGTCTGGTATCGATACACACCGGATCGCGATCTAACTTTGGTAGCAAGCACGATAGGTACGAAGCAGGCCACAAGCCTGGCGGCGTTCACCGGCAAGGACCCGGCCCACCTCTCTACTGTCGAGGGTGCCTGTCACAAGGGCGTTCAGGGCGGGGCACAAATCGCTTTCGCTTCCAAGAAAGGGGTCACTTACTACTTCCAGGTGACCGAACTGTACTCACAGGGACCACTGGTGTTCAATCTGGACCCCCTCGGAACCACGCAGATGGCTTCGATAAAGTCGGATGGAGGACCGGGTGACTCGAGTTCGTGGATGAGTGCCATGTCTGGGGATGGCCGATACGTTGTGTTCAACTCGGGGTCCACCGACTTGGTGCCTGGCGACACCAATGTGCAGGAGGACGTATTCGTCCGGGATCTCTTGACCGGCCAAACGGAACGTGTGTCTTTGGCATCTGACGGCACGCAAGGGAATGGAGAGAGCAAGCCTTGGCCGCCAGCCATCTCGGCCGACGGGAGATTCGTCGCGTTCACATCAGATGCTGGCAACTTCGTCGAGGGAGGCGGGGATACGAACGGATGGCGTGATGTATTCGTCCACGATCGTTTGACGAAAACGACCACGCGGGTGTCTGTCTCCTCCTCCGGCGGGCAAGGAACCAAACCTGTCACAGGCCAAGGAGACCCTCTCGAAACTGGGCTTCAAACCACCTTTGGGTCCTTGGATGATTTTGCCAGTTTGAGCGCGGTTTCGATCTCGGCTGACGGCCGTTACGTCGCCTTTGACTCAGCTCTGGTCGGCTTAGTCCCTGAGGACGGTCCTGGGGCCGAGGAAGAAACGGCCCTCGCAGGTACCGACATCTTCTTACACGACCGCGTCACGCGACGTACAAGCTTGGTCTCGCGATCCTCCTCCGGAAGAAACGGCAATGCGTGGAGCAGGTTCCCTGCCATGTCCGCCGACGGGAGCGTGGTTGCCTTTCTCTCTTCAGCGTCGAACCTTGTTCTCGGGGATCCCGCCAGCCCAAGTCATGTAACGCAGGAGGCGACCACGAACGATGTTTTCGTGCACGAGTTAGCTAGCCGACGGACCGAGCGCATCTCGGTCTCTATCGCCGGCGACAAAGGGAAGGGTCAGAGCCACCCTCCCGCCATCTCAAGCGACGGGCGATTCGTGGCGTTCGCTTCAATCGCGTCGGATTTGGTTGAAGAGGGCAAGGATACGAATGAAGGTATGGACGTCTTCGTTCGCGACCGTCGATTAGGCAAGACTGAACTTGTGTCGGTTAGCACAGCGGGCGAGCAGCAGGTTGCGGGGGAAAGGGTCGAGCGGTCATTCTTTAACGCTCCGACTCCCGCGATCTCGTGGGACGGGAGATATGTAGCATTCCATTCCGACGCCCCGAACCTCGTGCCCGGGGACACTAACGGTTTTCGTGGTCCTGACTCAGATCCGGGTTCGCCAGCGTGCGCAGTAGGGGGCGAAGACATATTCGTAAGGGACCGGACTGTCGGAACAACCATACGCGTCTCTGTCTCGGACTCAGGTCTAGAAGGCAACGGCGGTAGCATCTACCCCGCCATGTCTGCCGACGGGCGGAGGATCACGTTTTCGTCGTATGCCGACAACCTGGTCTCCGGCGACAGAGAGTCGCGTGTCCCGTTCTCCTGCGGCGAATCCGCAGACGCGTTCGTCCATACCTTCGGATCACTTCGATGAGAGGACAGGGTTTCCGCCGACTACCGTTGTTCTGGAAGCTGTTGGTGCCCTACGTCGGACTGCTCGTGATCATCGGTACACTCGGCGCATTCTTGATCACTCGCGACCTTGCGTCGCGCGCGCAGGGGGCCTTGAACGAACAGCTCCTGCAGGTATCGCTTCGAGCGAAGGCTTTGCTGCACGAGAAGGAACTGTATCTACTCGAGTCCGCGAACCTTGGTGCCAACCTCGAGGGCATGGCTGACGCCAGCCGCAACCGTGACGCCGAAACCATCGGGGCACTGCTGACAACCGTCCTCGCACTTAAGGAAGATCTGAACCTGGTTGTCGTCACCGATACCTCAGGGGTGGGCCTCGTCGAATTCAGCAGAGAATCATCCGAGGCAAATCCGCAACGCGGCGTTGCGACGAAGTGGAGTGGCAATGCATTCGTCGACACAGCGCTCACCGATGGCACCGGCAAGAAGGCCGCAGGATCATTGGAGATCGGCGGCAGGCGATCCCTCGCCATCGCCGCGCCGATATGCTCCCGCGTCGATCCATGTACGCCGGTCGGCGTGGCCATCGTGGCAACGGATCTTGAGCGGCTCGCCACCCAAGCCGCTGGCGGACCTCAGAAGAGATCACACGCGGGCCTGACGATCTTCGACACCGCAGGAAAGGTCCTGGCGAAGACCGATGCGACACCTGGCAAGCCGGTATCGGTCCGCATCTCCGGCGACACATTGGTCCGTCGTACCGAGAAGGTGGGCGATACCGAGGTGCACACCCTCTACTCCACGTATGAGGTACAGGGAAATCCTGTCGGGATGATCGCTCTCAGCCTGCCGTCGGCCCCCGCTTTCGCTTCGGTGAGGGGCGCCGCGTTTCGCCTCGTCGTCATCTTGTTATTCGCACTTGCAGGGATCATCACCGTGGGAGCGTTGCTGTCTCGGTTCATCCTTGCCCAGACGCGACCTCTACTTGCGACCAACCGCGCTTTAGGGCAAGGGGACCTTTCCGCTCGCGCACCGGTGGTGACGAACGACGAGATCGGTGAACTCGCCAGCGGCCTCAACCAGATGGCAGATCAGCTCCAGGCAAGCTACGAAACACTCGAATCGCGCGTTGAACAGCGAACGGAGGAGATCCAGCGACTGCTTCGTGAACGCACTGAATTCTTCGCGTCGCTCAGCCACGAACTTCGGACCCCGATCGCGCTCGTCATCAGCCATGGCGAGATGCTGATCGACCCCGACTTCCGAAAGACACAGCGAGCTATCGAAGCGCGCGGAGAGGTCATCCGGGACTCCGGCCAACAGCTCCTCGCGGTAGTTAACGACATCTTGGACCTGGCGCGGTTGGAAGCGGGCAGCGTGCGGGTGGAGATTCGGGATGTCTCACTTGCAGAGGTGCTCGCAGGTCTTCTCGCCACTCTGCGAGGACTTGCATCGGCCGCTGACATCAAGCTCCAGGTGGACGTCCCAGCTACCCTGCCTGCTGTGCGGGCAGATGCGGCGCGGATGCGCGAAGTCATCCTCAACCTCGTTGACAACGCAGTGAAGTACACACCTCGGCGCGGCACCGTTCGTGTCAGCCTGACCGCCGAACAAGAGCGCGTATCGCTGTCAGTTGCCGATACTGGGGTGGGCATTCCTCCTGAAGCGCAGGAACACATCTTTCAACCGTTCTTCCGCGCCGGCGGAACCGAGACCCAGCGCGGCGAGTTCTCTACGGGACTAGGTCTCGCCATCGCCAAGAAGCTGGTTGAAGCACAGTCGGGTGAGATCAGTTTCCAGAGCCAACTTGGCCAAGGAACCGTGTTCACTGTGTCGCTTCCGGTTGGGGATTCGAGCTCACAAACGGGGGCGTTGCTCAAACCGATCGAAGGTAAGCAAGCACGGCGAGTACGCGCCGATGGTCGTCGGGGGCAACCTCGAGCTCTAGTTTCGTGAAGATGTGCCGCACGTGCGCCTCAACAGTCTTAGGTGTCAAGAACAGAAGTTCGCGGATCGCCTGATTCGAGCGACCCTCGGCCATCAGGGCAAGAACATCGCGTTCACGGGGGCTTAAGTCGTCGAGAAGGCTCTTCTGTCGGCGGGGCGCGACGAGCGCGCTCGCAAGATCGGGATCGACAACCCATTCTCCCGCGGCAACCCTTCGGATCATCGCGGCTAGATGGCCGGTGTCCCGAACACGGTCCTTGAGCACATAGCCGAAGGCACGCGTAGAAGCGGCACCGAGATCCATCGCTTCACCCGCATCTTTCTCGCCGGACAAGACCAGGATGCCGACGGCAGGATAAGTATTTCGTACGGTGGCAACTGGGTGTTCACTTCCGGAAGATGAAAGCAGCGCGTCGACGACGACAACATCTGTTTCACTGCCTCGTAGCAGTTCCAAGAGCTCATCGCCATCCTTGGCCGATCCAGCGACGTCGAAGCCGGACTCGCTCAGTCCCCGCATGAGTCCCTCGCGCGACACCCCCGATGGGTCTGCGATGAGGACCCTGAATCGTTGTTGCGTTCCCTCCCGAAGTTCCCGCAAGATAACGTCGGCCAGTTTGGGTGGAAGCACCAACTCGCCCGATCGAACGCGGCTCACTGCTTCGACGATCTCGGCGCTTCCCGCGCTCTTAAGCAGATAGCCGCTGGCGCCAGCGCGAACCGCCTTGAGCACGTCTGACTCGCGATCCGATGCCGACAAGACAAGCACCTTGATCTCGGGAAGGATCCCGATCAGCTGGCGTGTCGCCTGGGCCCCATCTAGATCAGGAAGGCCCATGTCCATTACGACGACGTCGGGGCGAGCCTTCTTAGCGGTTGCCAAGACTTCGCCGCCAGAGGAGGCTTCCGCGACGACGGTACCTACCCCCTTCTGCTCGAGAATCTCACGGATCGTCTCGCGCCAAAGTGGGTGGTCGTCGACAAGCATCAGGCGAAGCTTGCCCGCCATGCTTCGTGGTGTCTTGCGCGCACCAACTGTCTTCGGCATGCAGACAGTTTCCTTCGGGCATTCCTCCAAAGCAAGGATTCGTCTCCACTATCCACTTTCGAGAACTACTCCTCTCCCAAGCAGGACTTGGGGACGGAGTCGTTCGAAAGCAGGTCTGCCGCGGGACCCGTTGACGATCAGCCAACCCTTACATACTGGAGGTCGTTGACCTGACCCGCACGTGGGTATATTATTTTTGATATGGGTAGGGTTCCGCCGAAGTGGGAAGTTCGGTTCTATCAGGACGAGCAAGGTAAGGAACCTGTTCGCGAATGGCTTGAAACGCTCCGGAGGTCGGCTCCTTCAGAGGCGGGAAGGGTTACGCATCACATCGACTTGTTAGGGGAGTTTGGAGTGCGTCTTTCCGAGCCGTACACAAAGCAACTGAAAGGCAAGCTGCGTGAGCTAAGGCCGGGAGCATGGCGAGTGACTTATTCGCCGATCCGGACCGCATGCTTATCTTGCTAACGAGTTTCCGCAAGTCGACAAGGACAACCCCTAAGTCCGAGATAACCAAGGCGGAGAAGTTAATGAAGGACTGGATGAACAGGATGGAGGCCAAATGACGACCTGGCAAGAGTTCAAGAAGAATAACCCGCTCAGCGCGAAGGCTAAGCGTGCCTACGACGCTGAGCGTGAGGCGATGGGTGTTGGTTACCTCATCCTCAAAGCACGAGCTAGAGCAGAACTCTCTCAAGAGCAGCTTGCAAGAAAGATCGGGACTTCTCAGCCAATGGTCGCGCGATGGGAATCTGGTTCACAGATTCCAAGTGTGCGGTCACTCCTCAAGATAGCGGAGGCTACTGGTCTTGATCTGGCACTTGGCCTCAAAAGGCCGGGAACCTCTCCGACCTCGTTTGAGGTGTTAGAGGTATTGCGGGTCCATGGAACCACGGCACGAGGTGAGGTCTTGAAGGAGGCGATGGGATAGCCCAAGGAAGGCAGGGGTCACTGGTTCGATGCGGCGGCTTGTTGGCTAGCGTTCTTCTTGCCTCGATTTCTCCCACTCAGGAAGTGGGGAGTCTGCCGATAGATAGCCTTTGCGCCTCACCTTGGCTACGAACAACTGGGCCCCGATCTCGCGATTCGTGAGGCCAACGGCCGGAGTGTCAGCGACTGATGGTTCGCGATGACGATGTCAGGTCTTTGAGGGCGTCTTCGAGTGGAGATACGCCGAGACCGGGCCCCCTTGGTACGTGAAGGCGTCCATGGTCGAGGACGAATGGCTCGGTGAGGTCGCTGTGGAAGTAGCGGTCGGAAGCGGAAGTATCTCCCGGCAGAGTGAAGTTCGGAAGCGCGGCCAAAGCGATGTTGGCAGCTCGTCCAAGACCGGTTTCGAGCATCCCACCGCACCAAACGGGCACGTCGTTCGCGGCGCAGACATCGTGGATGCGTTGGGCTTCGAGGTACCCACCAACCCGACCCGGTTTGACGTTCACGATGGCGCACGCGCCGATAGATATAGCGTCGGCCGCTGACTGCGCCGAGACGATCGATTCGTCGAGGCAGATGGGCGTCCGCAGAGTACGCGCCAGTTCCGCATGTCCCCGGACTTCATCCTCGGGAAGTGGCTGCTCGATAAGGAGAAGTTCATAAGCATCTAATTCAGCCAGATGCGCTGCGTCCCGCAAGGTGTACGCGGAGTTCGCATCAACTTGCAGCAGGATGTCGCCGAATCTCTCTCGAACCGCCTTAACGGGCTCGATGTCCCAGCCAGGCTCGATCTTGAGTTTGATGCGCAGATAACCTTCCTCGACGTATTTACCTACAACGTCTAGCAACTCGCTGATACTGGCGTGGATCCCAACCGACACGCCGCAGTCGACGGTGTCTCGCGTCGCACCGAGGAAGTCGGCGAAGGAAAGATCCTTCTCCCGCAGTTCTGCATCAAGGATCGCCATCTCTAGCGCAGACTTGGCCATGCGGTGTCCGAGAACAGCCGCTAGTAAAGGCGCGACGGCTTGCGCATCGAGTTCCTCGGCTGCAAATAGCCGAGGAAGAAGGTGGTTTTCAATCACGTGCTCGGCACCGTCGATGTATTCGGACGAATAGAGCGGTTCTGCAAACGCCACGCATTCGCCCCAACCAATGCCGACATTGGTTCGCGCGCGCAACACAAGAACCTCTTTCACCGTCTGCGTTCCGAACGATGTTTGAAACGGCGCCACAAGCGGAAGGCTGAGCCTGTAGACATCGACCGCCTCTAATTTCAATCGTCTACCCGTTCGATGACGGACTACGGCTGACGTTAGCCGCAGCGCGTTTCGCCTGCTCGCAGAAATGAAACGTTGCGGTTGTTGCGTTCATGGTGTGCCTATGGTGATTGCCAACAGATCCTTCACGAGCAGTGCTGCCAAGGCCGCCCGCTCCGCCATGGCCCCGATTTCGACATACTCACCCTCGGCGTGGGCACCGTCGCCCACGGCACCAAGCCCATCCAGCGTAGGCACGCCCAACGCAGCCGTAAAGTTGCCATCTGAGGCGCCGCCGACGCTGGCCTGCCGGAGCGGTGCTATGCCGAGATTTTCTGCTAAAGCTGAAGCACGGGCGAACAACGACTTGGACGACGAAGCGGGAAGCGGCGGTCGGTTGGGCCCCCCGCTAGCATTTATTGAAGTTCCATCTACTACTGGAGTCAGTCCATAGATGGCTTCATGGACACGGGTCTGTTCCTCGGAAGTGAAGACCCGAACATCGACCGCGATATCAGCACGAGAGGGAACCACGTTGATAGCGGTGCCAGCCGACGCACGTGTGGGGGTCACAGTCGTTCCAAGCGTGGGGTTGGAAAGTCGCTCGAGCTCAAGGATCTGATGCGCCATTTCGACGGCGGCATTGATTCCTTTCTCTGGCTCCAAGCCAGCATGCGAGGCGCGCCCGGTGACTTCTAGTTCATACAGCGAGACTCCTTTGCGCTCCGTCTTGAGGGCACCTTCTGCGCTCGGTTCGAAGACAAGCGTTGCGACGCAACCCCTTGCTGTTTGCTCGATGAGCTCGCGGGACGTATGGGATCCGGGCTCTTCATCTGACGTTACCAGCAGAGCGATCCCGTCGAGGTCGTCCAAAAGAGTCAGAGCGAACAGACATTGAACAAGTCCCGCTTTCATGTCGAAGACACCGGGACCGGTAGCGCGATCACCATCGACGGTGAACGGCCAGCGTTCGATCGTTCCTTGCGGCCAGACAGTATCCAGGTGTCCGAGTAGCAGGACGCGTGGTGAACCGAATTCAAGGAGCAGGTGAGTCGTTCCTTGCACTACGAGGCTTTGTGGATGCTTACCGATCAGATCCTTGCATGCCTGAGAAACGATGCGGGCACAACCCTCAGTGAGCAGAGTGTCTGCTGACGGAGACTCGGCGGTAACGAAGCTTGCCAGCATCTCGACCATCTGGTTTTGGCGCGCTCGGAGAGAGGCGAGGATGTCAGAAGTGTGCATAGGCTGGATCAACACTATTCCACGCGGCAAGACAAAAACTGTACGACGCTAGACCCGCCGACGAGCTCGTCGCTCTCTACTCCTCCCCCAAGTAGGCCTTGCGGACGGAATCGTTCGCAAGCAGGTCTGCCGCCGGACCCGACAAGACCACTTTGCCCGTCTCCAAAACGTAGCCTCGATTTGCTCGACGCAGTGCTTGTTGCGCGTTCTGCTCGACGAGCAGGATAGTGGTGCCTTGCTTATTGATCTCATCGATGATCGAAAAGATCTGTTGCACGAGCATTGGCGCGAGTCCCATCGAAGGTTCGTCGAGTAGCAGGACCCGGGGGCGTGCCATGAGTGCCCGGCCGATCGCGAGCATCTGTTGTTCCCCTCCCGACAACGTTCCCCCCGGCTGATCTCGCCGATCCTTCAGAATCGGAAACAAAGAATAAGAGCGCTCGTAGTCTTCGGATATACCTTGGCGGTCCCTCCTGCTGTATGCGCCCATCGCGAGATTTTCATGCACCGTCATTCCTGGAAAGATCCCGCGTCCCTCTGGAGATTGGCTGATGCCCTTCTGAACTATCTCGTGCGGTGCGGATCGGTGGATCGGTTCATCCTCGAGAAGAACCTCTCCACTGGTCACCGGTTGTATGCCGGAAATGCTTTTCAAAGTCGTTGATTTTCCTGCCCCGTTAGCGCCGATGAGGGTAACGATCTCTCCTTCGGCGACAGTAAGCGATATGCCCCTCACCGCCCGCACGTTCCCGTAATGGACATGGACATCTCGCAACTCAAGAAGGGGTGTGCCGTTACTCGGCATCCGACGGCTCCCCTAGATAAGCGGCGATAACCTTAGGGTCCTTTTGGACTTGTTCGGGGCGGCCCTCTGCGATCTTCTCCCCGAAGTTGAGCACGACCACGCGATCCGAGATTCCCATGACAACTCGCATGTCGTGGTCGATCATGAAGACAGTGACTCCTCGGTCGCGGATGCGGCGAATCAATTGCATCAATGCTTGCTTTTCGGGAGGATTCATTCCGGCAGCCGGCTCATCAAGAAGTATCAGCTTGGGTTCAGTCGCAAGGGAGCGGGCGATCTCGAGCCGTCGCTGGTCGCCGTACGACAGGTTTCGCGCAAGATCTCCGGACTGCGTAG
Source organism: Actinomycetota bacterium (assembly GCA_039929185.1). Taxonomy (GTDB): domain Bacteria; phylum Actinomycetota; class CADDZG01; order JAHWKV01; family JAHWKV01; genus JBDSRR01. The sequence continues at coordinate 17,930 of JBDSRR010000055.1, read as the reverse complement.
GGATCCCCACGAATTCGAGGAGTTCGACCGCTCGGTCGTGGCCGTCGCGCTCTTCTCTGCGGTGACGGCGGCTTCTGATCAGCGCGCCGGGAACGCTGGTGCGGTGGCGGGCGTCGGCCCCAACTTGGACGTTCTCAAGGCTCGTCATATTCGGAAACAGTCTTATGCTCTGAAAGGTCCGGGCTACACCAGATCGCGTGATGATGTGAGGGGGTTTTCCGTCAAGCGAACGCCCTTGCATCAACACCGCGCCCCGATCCGCATCGTAGAAGCCCGTGATGCAGTTGAAAACCGTAGTTTTGCCGGCGCCATTTGGTCCGATGAGAGCAAGGATCTCGCCTTCCTTCACGGCGATGTCCAAATTGCTGACCGCTTTAACTCCTCCGAAAGATAAGGAGAGCTGAGATATCTCAAGGATGGGATTAGTCGTCACGGGCCAACTCCGCCGCTCGCCGCCGACTTGGCAAAAGGCCCTGCGGTCTGAAGATCATCATTATCATCAGCGCCGTGCCGAACAGGAGCACTCGAAATTCGGTGACGTTGCCCGCATTAGAGCCGATAACTTTATTCAAGCCCTTAGTTATGAGGTCACCGAGGGCGGCACCGCGCAAGTATTCGGGCAGAAAAGCAACGGCGAACGCTCCCGCGATCACGCCGGGCACCGATCCCATGCCTCCTAAAACGACCGCGGACAGAACGAAGATTGAAACGAACAACGTGAAAGTTTCGGGACTGATGAATCCGACCCGTGTCGCGTAGAGCCATCCAGCGAGGCCCCCGGTGGAGGCGCCGATGGTGAAGGACCACAACTTCATCTTGAAGACGTGAACACCCATGGCCCGCGCGGCGTCCTCATCTTCGCGGATGGCAACCCAGGCGCGACCGACCCGCGACTTGGTCAACGCGTTGATCATCAGAACCGACAGGATGATCGCCGCGAGCGTCAGGTAGTAATAGGGGAGCGGCTGAAGCCCAAAGTTACCGCCACCCAAAGTCTCGGGGTGCTTGATACCAACTATCCCGCGGGCCTGGCCCAGTGATTTGGAGTTTTGCGCAACGATCCGAACGATCTCGCCGAACCCCAGTGTCACGACCGCCAGATAGTCACCGCGCAGGCGGAGTGTGGGAGCGCCTAATATGACTCCCGAAACCATTGCAATGAGGATGGACATGGGAAGTGCTTGCCACGCAGACCAGCCCCCCGCCGTCGTTAGCAGCGCCGCGGTATACGCGCCGACCGCGTAGAACGCGACGTATCCAAGGTCGAGTAAGCCGGCCTGGCCGACCACTACGTTTAACCCGAGGGCGAGCAAGATAAAAAGTCCGACCGGAGAGAAGAGAACGCTCTGCCAGTATTGGGAGATCGGCTGAAGAACTCCTGGAATACCGCCGGGAATCACAACGGCTAAAAATAGTCCAAGGGCGATCGCGATCGCTTTGGCCCATCGCGGACTCCTGTCCCATCGAGCGCGGACCGCTTCAATGAGGTTCAGTCGTTTGAGCACCAAGCGCAGATCCCTCACGCCCTTGTCCGTCCCAGTTGCTCTCCCAAAATGCCGGTTGGTCGAAACATGAGAACAAGAACTAGCACGGCGAATGCGAAGACATCCTTCCACTGGCCGCCGAAAACAGCGGACCCATAATTCTCAAGCAGCCCCAAGGTGAATCCGCCTAGCAACGCGCCACGTATGTTTCCAATGCCGCCGAGTACGGCCGCAGTAAAGGCTTTGATACCGGGCAGGAACCCGATGTTGTAACGAGCCTGTTCGAAGAAGAGTCCGAAGAGAGTCCCTCCGGCACCCGCAAGTAGTCCACCGATAAGGAATGTGAGCGACACGATCTTGTCGATGTTGACTCCCATGAGGGCGGCGGTCTCAGGATTCTGGGCGACGGCACGGATCCCTCTTCCTGCTCGCGACTTCGCGACGAACCGGTCAAGAATCACCATCAACACCAAGGCAGAAGTCACCACTAGAACCTTGTCCGCCCGGATGTCCGCACCACCGAATACGAACAAAACCTTCTTTTCGAGAACCCTAGGCAATGGCAAGTAGTCGCGGGTGTAACGAAGAGCGAAAAGCTCTTGAAGGACCAAGGAGGCACCGATGGCAGTGATTAGCGATGCAAGTCTCGGGGCACCGCGTCGGCGAAGGGGACGGTAAGCGATGCGCTCGAGTGCAACAGCCGCTGTTCCCGAAATGATCATCGAAACAACCAACACAAGAATGATCGTCCCCGCCAAAAACAGACCCGTCTTGGCCGGGTCGCCGAGTTCGATGCCCATGGCGTGCATGCTGAACAGACTTGCGAACACGCCGATCATGAAGATCTCGGAGTGGGCGAAGTTGATGAGCCGAAGAACTCCGTAGACGAGCGTGTAACCAAGGGCGATAAGCGCATAAATAGCACCAAGGGTGAGTCCGTCGACGGTTTGGGGCCAGAACTGTCCGGTCAGGCAGTTGAAGCAGAGGTTGATCCGCGTACCTCCTTAGGCATTAGGCAGCAGATTAACCCAGGGGCGCCTAAAGGCGCCCCTGGGTGCTTCGTCAACCGGGATTACTTCGTCAGCTCTTCGACTGTTCCCAGAACAACGATCTTTCCGCCTTTGATCTCGTGCACGAAAACTGCCGTCGGTTTCTGATTCCCGTTTGGAAGGAACTCAATGGTCTTCGAGATTCCGCCCGGAACGGTCGTGAGGCTCTCGACGTAGTCGTGCATAGCCTTGCGGGTGATGTGGCCTTTCTTCAAGCCCTCGATGAAGATACGGGCGGAATCGTAGCCTTCTCCAGCGTACACGCCTGCATCGAGCTTGAATTTGGCCTTGTAGTCCTTGGCGAACTCACCAAGTTCGCCCGGCGTTTCGGTAGTCGCAAGCTTGCAAGCACACGTGAGGAACGCTCCTTCGGCCCCCGCACCTCCGGCCGCGCTGACGAAAGTCTGGTCCAAAGATCCGTCGCCGCTTAAGTACTTGCCCTTGAAGCCCCCGTCCTTTAGCTGCTTGGCAAGTCGCCCCGCCTCTGGTGCGTAGCCGCCGTAGAACACACCCTCGGCTCCCTTGAGTTGGTTGACGGCTGCCGAGTAGTCCTGCGATGCAGGGTCGATGGCAACTGTGACGACTTCAGCGACACCGGCGGCCTTGAGTAGGTCACGCGTTCCTTCGGCGACCGCTTTTCCGTAGTCGGTGTTGTCGTGAGCGTAGGCGAGCTTGCTGAGTTTGAGAACTTTGGTCACGTAATCGGCGACGCCCTTACCCTGAACATCGTCGTCGGGAACGACTCGGTGGAAAACAGTTTGCGCAGGACAGTCGGCGCCCTCTCCGCCGCAGACGATAGACGGCAGCTTGGTGTTAGTTGCAGACGGGCTGATCATTACAAGCCCCGCCTCCTGGAGGGAGGGGAGGATCGCCCGCGTCTCGCCGGAGAAGCCGGGCCCAACCAGTCCGATGAACTGCTCATCCGGGATGAACTTGTCTTTTAGAGTTGTGGCTTGGTCGGGGGAGCCCTGACTGTCGAAAATCTCGTATTCGATGTTGATGCCTTCGACTTCACCCGACGCGTTCGCAGCGTCAATCGCGAGTTGGGCCGCGCGGATGGCGTGAACAAAGAGCGGGCCGACCGGGCCTGTTTGAGGCCCAAGGATTGCAATCTTGACGGTTGTCTTTTTCTCCGTACCTGGTTTATCGGCCGTCTTTGCGCATGCCGCTCCCACAAGAGCTAGCACCAGCGAGACTGCTACCAACGAAAAGCGTCTTCTCATTCCTGCGCCCCTTTCGGACTCGTTTCCATTGTCTTTCGACCCGCCCTTGGGGCCGCCTAAGGTGTTTATACAGGATTAGGGGAGTAATCGCCAAATCCGGTCCCCAGGGGTGTGGATGCACCGACATCGGCGGGTTCACCCTCGAATTCAAAGGCTCGTTAACCGAGCCTTTTGGGACTGGAACTCCTTTATAGAGCTAGACGCGCCCAAACCAATGCAGTAGCGAGCGCGAACACGCTCCACGAAAGGGCTTTGAGGGCGCCTTCGAGCGGTCGAAGGATGGTGTCTGTTTGGATGGTTTCGCTGGCCCCGTCTGTAAACGTAATAACCCCTTCGATCGAGCGGGTTTTTCGTCTAATGCGCCGTGCGGGAGTGCTCAAGCCGCGTTGAGCTAACGAAAGACCGTAGGCCCACACAGACGCAGCGATACACGCTGGACGAACGGTGCCCGATGCAGCGGCATAAGCAGTGAGCAAAGGAAACGCGCCCCAAAAGAAACCGAATGCTCTATCGCTGTGAAACATTCCGCCGAATATTTCCAAGGTGTAAGCGACAACGGCGAATGCCCCCATCGCTATAAGCGGGATCAACACGGTGGCACCTCCAAAGACCCCTATGAGTCCAAGGCTCATCGCCCCCGCCAAGGCGACGATGGCGGCCGTCCAAAGCGCGCTGTCAGAGATGTTGGTTTGCAGCGGTCTGCCTTTCAGTTCATCGAGGGCATGCGAAGCGATCCCCACGGCAAGGAAGAAAGCAGCTAGAGAAGCGACGAGCTTTGCAACGTCGCCGCCCGGTGCCAATGCCCAGCCGATGGCGACATAAGAAAGGTGCCATAGCGTGTAAGGAGGGTGAAGCAACGTCCACCAATCGCGCCAAGCACCGGCGGAGGCCGCGTAGAACGCGGGGCGCAGGTCATCCACCTGATTTAGTTCCCCACATGACAAGACCACCACCTAGGCTCATCAGTTTGAATTGAACATCTTCGAACCCGGCCGTGCGCCATTTGGCAACGTGATCGGCGATCGAGTACCGGCGGTAATGTTTGGAAATGTTGGGGCCGAGAAAGCGACCGACGCGGAACCAACCCTTGCCGAAGAACATGGCGGCGAGAGGAAGAGCGATGCGTGTATACATCCACCACGTCGCGCGCCACACCGTTCGTGAGGGTTCGGCGAATTCGAGACTGGCCATGATTCCTCCATTCCTCACGACGCGGCCCATCTCGCGGAGGGTTGCAGCGGGATCGTCAACGTAACGAAGTAAGTAAGTGAACGTGAGTGAGTCAAAGACCTCGTTGGGAAACGGCAGCCGTTCGGCGCTGCCGAGAACAAGATCGATACTTTGCGCTTCATCGCTTGCGGCGACCTCTTGCTTGCCTTTCAACAACATCGACTCGGTTATATCCAAACCGATCACGCGAGCAGAACTTTTGCTGGCGATCAACCGAGCCACACCTGCTGTTCCCGTTGCCACGTCGAGGACCAATGACGGTTGGTTACCCAGTGCCTTCATCACCATCTGATCTCGCCAGCGCCTGTTCTGGCCGAACGAAAGTAATTCTTCGAGCAGGTCGTAGCGTTGCGGAAGAGGCGTGAAGAGCCTTTGAGCATTCATCGGTAAAGGAGCCTAGCGCGGGCGTAGGCGTGGAGTATCGACCGACGAATACTTCTTGTCTTCTCCATCTTGCCGGGTTAATATCCCGGCAGATTCAAACTTGGGAACCTAAATTTTGAGGGGAGGTGGTGTGGAGGGGAAGACTGCCACGTAGTTTTGTTTCACACGCAGTAACTATCGCGTACTTATCGTAGCCTCCTTCATTCAAATCATCGTCAATCTATCGCAGCCCATCGCAAGACAGTCCACCGATGGGACCCGTTTGGGTGTCATGAAAATAGGAGGGATCTGAATGAAGCATGTAGGACGCAGCCTTGTTGCAGTGTTCATTCCAATCGTCATTTTGGTGGGGGCGTTGCCATCCGGTGCCAACCACGCATGGGGTCCTTACCACTGGGCCCGAACCTCTAACCCGTTCACACTCACCGTCGTCGATAGCGTAACCAGCAACTGGGACAGCTATCTCAACACCGCCAACGCAGATTGGACCGCCTCGAGTGTTCTGGATCTAACCAAGGTCCAGGGCGACGAAGGCAGCGTTTCGCGTAAGAAGTGCAACCCCATCTCAGGCAAGATCCGCGTATGCAACCAGACTTATGGGCTTAATGGTTGGCTTGGGGTTGCGAACATCTGGCTGACGACTGGTAACCACATCGCGCAGGGTACGACGAAGCTGAACGACTCGTACTTCAACACCACTACCTATAACAAGCCAGAGTGGCGCCAATTCGTGACCTGCCAGGAGATCGGACACGATTTTGGGCTGGATCATCAGGACACGATCTTCGACAATCCGAACCTAGGGTCCTGCATGGATTACACCGATTTTCCGCTAGGACCTCCTGACAACACGCATCCGAACCAGCACGATTACGATCAGCTGGTTTCGATGTATAACCACAGCGATTCCTTCAACTCCTTCTCGCTAGCGAGTCCCGCATCCATCGGTGCTGCGTTGAATCTCGACGAGGGAATCACGGTCGGTGACGATCGGGCACCTGTTGGTGTTTACGTAAGTAAAGATGGGATATACACGGTGGTCACGTTCATCTACTGGGCGTAACCACTAGGTCCTAAAGGAGCGCGCGGTATACCGCGCGCTCCTTTATTTCTCCCTGATTCATTCGAAAGCGCTTTGCCATATCGAAGCCTCGTCTGCGGTGTACACCTTGGTAAATCCGCATGGGTGCGCGAATCCTCCTTCGCCCGATACGAGATAGCGATCACCTTTGTTTATCGAGGGAAAATCTGTTGAGGTCACAGACCCTGCCTCAAGGGGAATTGGTGCTTTTACGGTCATCGAATCGGTCGAGGGACCTTTGAACCAGGTGTTCACCTTGAACTCGATCTCGTCTGCTTCTACTGCCGCAACTACTCCGTCAAACGCGAACTCCTGAGTCTTGAGATTTTCGGGCGAGAATCCCTGTACGCAAGATGCGCTGTTGGGTACCTTTGGTTTTTCGGGGGCCGCGTCTCGGTTGCAGCCCCCCAGCAAAACTGCTCCAGCGCACATGGTGACAATTACTTTGTTCATGTCCGTTCTCCTCGACTTAATGCGTCATTGAATATGGCTAAAGCGGCAGCCAGAGCTATCAGTAGGATGCCCCACCGATAGTCAAAAGAACCGGTGGATGCAAGTGGCTTCTTGGTGCCAGCCCTTCCGGTGTCGACATTGATCAGTGGCGCCCGAAGAAGTCGAGCAAGCACGTTGTTCGATTTCAAAAATGGCAGGTATACGTCAAGCGCTTTTTGACCTCTTGCGAGCGCCAGATGCAATTCGCCAGGGAGTTGATGATTGTCAAAAGCGCCCGACAAAGCGGGACTTTGGGCTTCGTCGGTTAAGAAGAAATTGTCTGAAGTCCCGCTCCCGTCGTACACAGTCATGTATCGGATGGGCCCGGGAGTTTCGTCTCCTTCGCCTTTGGGGTTCCAGGCATTTAAGTCGGCTAACCAGGGTGTTCCAGGAGCTATCTCGTCGCACCCATAATAAATCGTCTCAAATCCCTTACACGCCGTCGTTCCGTGGTTTGCGCCAGCGATGAGCACCATGTCTTCGATCTGCTGAAGCAGTTCTGGGTGTTGCTTGATCGCTTTGCGAACAATCGTGACGCCAAGGGAATGCGCGACGATGTCGACTTTTTCGGACAGCGTGTAGTTGCGCACTGATTCGATGAATCGAAAGATGTCCGTCGTGTTTATGTCGTTGGCGGTCCCGCAAGTTGTGGTGTTGCTGCACCCAGCGCCGTTGTATGAGACCGCCCAGATCTCCTGATCTGCATAGCCAGCTTCTCTAAATACTCTTCGAACTTTGAGCGTTGTGGGTGATACCTCGGCCCCCACGTCCCAGAAGGTCGCATCGGAGCCGTTCCCGTGGATGAAGATGACCGGATTGTAGGTCAACTGTTTTCCCGCCGACTCGCCTCCGAAACCCCCAAGGGGCCATGCTCGTTCTTCGTCTTGGGGGGGAGTGAAGTCACTTGCGAACGCGTTAGCGGGGGCACCGTTGGTTAAGCCGTGGCCAACCTGGTGACCGGCTTGGGCCGGTGCTGCTATGACTAGAAGTGCCATAACGAACAAGCCAGGGAGTTTCATATCGACTTGCTATGGCCTTCCCAAAACGGTTCACGCAATTCGGTCTTTTTCACCTTGCCTGCCGGAGTGCGCGGCAATGGGTCTTTGCGTAATTCAAGGCTCCTTGGCACCTTGAAGGCAGCGAGCCGCGTTAAGCAATGTTGCAGCACATCGTCTACAGACAGTTCCATGCCTTCTTTGGCGACAACTATCGCGCGCACAGATTCGCCCCACTTGTCGTCAGGAATACCGATGACTGCTGCCTCTGCGATCGACGGATGTTCATAGATGACATTTTCTATCTCGGCGGGATATATGTTCTCTCCGCCGGAGATGATCATGTCTTTCTTGCGGTCGACAACCCAGAAGAACCCTTCGTCATCGACCCGCCCGACGTCACCTGTATGAAGCCACCCATCACGAATGGTTTCGTCGGTTGCATCTGGGCGATTCCAATAACCCTGCATAACTACCGGCCCAGCGGCGATGATCTCGCCATCATCGCTAAGGCGAGTGTCCGTGAAGAAATAAGGTTTGCCCGCTGAACCCAATTTTCGCGATGCGTCTTGCATGGGAAGAAGAAGTGCGTTGGGAGACAGTTCGGTCAATCCGTATCCCTGAACGATGTCGATCCCTTTCGCTGCATATGTTTGCAACAACGTTTCTGGCATCGGGGCGCCGCCAACGACCATTGTTTTTACCGAAGAAAAGTCTGCTGACTGAAAACCGGGCTGCTGACTCATGAACAGATATGTTGCTGGGACTCCCATCAGCCATGTGACCTGTTTTTTGGCGATCAGATCGAGGGAACGCGTGGCGTCGAAAGTCCGTTCGAGAACGATCTTGCCCCCCTTAAGCAACACCGGCAGAGTGTTCACGTTCCAGCCGCCGATGTGGAACATCGGAAGAAACATCAAACTGACATCGTCGCCGTCGATATCAGCATTCACCAGCATGTTGAGGTTGCCCCAGAAGAAGTTCCCGTGAGTAAGCACGGCGCCTTTCGGTCGGCCCGTGGTCCCGCTCGTGTACAAGATCATCAAAGAGTCGTCCCATGTGCATACGTCGTGATGTTCTGTGGTCTCACCGTTGAGAGGCAGTTCCAAGATTGGACCATCGAAGATTCTGCCCCCGGTGTCGGCCCAGTCCGGCGAGACAACGAGTGCGGTTGGTGAAGAGTCTTCAAGTTGCCAGATCATCTCGGGCTCGGCGAGGCGCCAGGACACCGGAACCAGCACTACGCCGAGCTTTGCGCATGCGAAAAAGACCTCGATGTATTCGGGGCGATTGTCAGAAAGCATCGCAACTCGGTCGCCTCGTTTAACTCCTGAGGCCTCCAGCGCGGACGCCGCTCGATTCGCTCCGTCGTTGAGTTCTGCATACGAGTATTCGCGGTCCTCGAAGTCAAGAGCAACGCGAGATGGAGTCAACTCAGCTCGACGCGTTATCCAGAAACCTATCGAGTAGGGGTTGAAGCTCACTTCTTCTTAACCGCTGGCTTCTTCTTTGCGGCTGGTTTGCGTTTCACGGGCGGGGGAGGGAGCACGATTACGGGCTTTTTCTTCACGACGGGCTTTTTCTTCACGACGGGCTTCCGTTTGCGTTTAACCACGACAGGTTCATCTTCGACCGCCTCAGACGCGTCGGTCGTCCGCTTGCCCAGCAGTGCGCCGATACCCAGCAGTCTCGCCAACTCATTGCGGTCCAACTCGCCGGATTCACCGGTGTAAACGATCTCGCCCTTCTGCATAACCATGACGCGGTCAGCGATGCCAAGCGTGAAGGATACGTTTTGTTCGACCACCAACATGGTGACGCCGGAAGTATTTACTTGTTTCAGGACCTGGAACAAGTGCTCCACTGCGATCGGTGCGAGCCCCTGCGACGCTTCGTCGACCAGTATCAACTTAGGGCTCGGCATCAAGGCGCGACCGACGGCGAGCATCTCTTGTTCCCCGCCGGACAGTGTTCCACCCAGCTGCGTCCTGCGTTCCGCAAGCCGTGGAAATGTTTCGTAAACGCCTGCCATGGCGGAGGCGACTTTGCTCTTGCTCTTCAAGACTGCCCCGCCTAGCCGAAGGTTCTCTTCGACCGATAGATGCGGAAACACCGCGCGCCCCTGCAAAACGTGGGCCATGCCGCGCGCAACTCGATCTTCCGTTTCCAGCGCCGTGATGTCTTCGCCCAAGAATGTGACATTGCCCGACCAGGTTGGGATCAAGCCCGATATCGTCTTGAGTGTTACCGATTTACCTGCGCCGTTAAGGCCAAGGATGGCAGTTATCTTGCCTTCCGGTACATCCAGTGAAACTCCATGCAGAACCGCATGTACGCCGAAACCACAACGTAGATCGCGGACAGTCAGTATGTTCAAGCGACCGCTTCGCCGAAGTACGCCGCGATGACCTCGGGACTGGAAGTTATCTCCTCGGTAGTTCCGTGAGCCAGTATCTCGCCGAAGTTCAGCACGTAGATCTCATCACAAACCGCAAGCACTAACGGTATGTGGTGTTCGATGAGCAACACGGTTCGGCCGAGTTTGTCGCGGATGTCGATCAAACGTTCCGCGAGAGATTCCGCGGCTGCCGGTGACATGCCGCCCGATGGTTCGTCTAGAAGCAGTAACTCTGGCGAGGTGACCAGCGAGCATCCCAACTCGACCAAGCGTTGCTGTCCATGCGACAGATTGCGAACCGGAGTGTCAGTGAACCGTTCGAAACCTAAAGCTGAGATCGCTTCTCGCGCTCGTTCTTCGAGCACGCGCTCGCCAGACGCAACTCCCGGTAATCGCAGCAGCGCTTTGGCGATGGGGTAGGTTGCCGCGCAGTGCTGGGCAAGTAAGAAGTTCTCGCGCACGGTTAGGTTCTTGCCGAGGCCGATCAATTGAAAGGTTCGGCCCAGGCCCATCGCAGCCCGTCCATGTGGGGCCATCCGTGTCACGTCTTTACCCTTGAACGTAACCTGGCCGGAATCTGGACGGATAAAGCCAGACATGACGTTGAACAGTGTTGTCTTTCCCGCGCCATTCGGCCCGATCAAGCCAACGATTTTGCCGTGGGGGATGGCAAGTGAGGCACCGTTCAGTGCCTGCAATCCACCAAAACTGACTTTGATGTCGACCGCTTCGGCCACGATGCCGCTTGTCATCGCATCTGCCCGTGGTGCCCCAACTGACGGCAGTGATGGCAGCACGGTCGGAAGGTCGTCCGTTTCGGCTTCACCTTTCTTGGCCGCAGCTGCCGCTTTGGCATCGCGCGCTTCGAGGAATGCCTGGGCAAGACCGCCCGGGTGGCGCGCCAGCGTATAGATGAGAAGGATAGAACCAGCAATCTCGATGTTTCCGTCTAGGAATGGAAAGAGTTGAGGAAATACTGTGAAGAAGACTGCTGCTACGACCACGCCGCGTCTAGAACCTAGCCCCCCAACGACCGCGATGATTACGAATGACAACGAGAATTCGAGTGTGAAACTTTCAACCTGCGCAACTCCGACGGCAACTCCATAAAGGCTTCCGGCTATTCCTGCGATCACGCCGGACGTGACGAACGCTAAGAGCTTGTAACGCGCTACATCGACGCCGAAAGACGCGGCAACATCCTCATCCTCCCTGATGGCAAAAAAGGCGCGGCCCACTTTTGAGGCCACGATCCCGCGATCGAAAACCCATATGCAGATCAGCAGGGCAAAACAGATGACGAAAAAGTCTGCTTCTCTTATGAATTCGAATGAACCCATCTTTGGTACTGGCACGGTTGTGCCAGCCTGGCCGCCGGTTAAGCTTTCTCGGTTGAAGACCATCCTCTCCATGACAACGCCGAAGGCAAGCGTTGAGACTGCAAGGTAGAGGCCCCGGATGCGCAGCGCGGGGAGTCCGACCAACAATGCCAACAATCCACCCAAAATAGCCGACACTATGAAGCCAGTGATAAATGGGAAGCCCCACCACCATGTGAGATAGCCCGTGGCGAAAGCGCCAACTCCGATAAATGCACCGTGTCCAAGGGTGATCTGCCCCGCATATCCGGTTAACAGATTGAGCGACAGGATCGCCATGGAGTAAATCGCTGCGTAGACCAACATCCCCATCCTGAAGTCGTTGAAGAGTCCCGGAGCAAGGCGACTTAGGATCGGAGGCAGTACCAGCAACGACGTGGTGCCACCTATTACCCATCGATTCAAGTCATGCCGCCTTGCCAAACAGGCCTTGTGGCCGGAAAACTAATATCGCGATCAGAACTACGAAAACCCCCGCGTCTTCCAAGCCCGAAACTTGGAACTGCTGTAGAAAGACCTCCAAGAGTCCGATCAGAAGGCTACCCAAGAACGCTCCTGGGATGCTCGTCATCCCCCCCACCAGTGCGCCGGCCAAAGCTGGGACGAATAAGGCTGTTACGCCAAATGGTTTGAGGTCGCCGCCCAGTGAGGTGAGAATGAGGATTCCTGCAAGTCCTCCAATCACCGAGGACGCGACCCAAGTAAAAGAAGAGAGATGTTTCAAGCGGATGCCCATTAGTCGGACGGCGACAGGGTCTTGGGCGCTGGCAAGTAATCCGAGCCCAAAGGTTGTTTTCCTTACGAATAACAGCAAGGCACCACCGACCACAAAGGCACAAACAAGCGCGAGGATCTGAGTGGGGGTAACGGTTGTGCCCATCAGCTGGAGACCTTTGCTGGGCAAGGGAGGACGCAAGAGCCGCGGTCCGAATTTAACCTCGATGAATCCTAAGAGCGTAAGCAGCCCCAAGGTACTGACCGCTATAGCCAGTTTGGGGCCGTCGAGCATTCTGCGAATCACGACACGTTCAAATGAAAATCCGATGATGCCAACCGTCGTAAGTCCACCAAGCGCCGCTGCCCACCAGGGCAAAGAAAGGTCCACTAGAAACCAGCGAGTTGCGTATGCAGCGAACGTTCCCACCTCGGCTTGAGCAAAGTTGATGACTCTGGTGGCCTTGAAGACTAGGACGATCCCTATAGCGAGCAGCCCATATAGCGCGCCAATCGACAGGCCGTGGATGATAGTGAACATCTAGTCTTCCTTCGACAGGCCGTGCGAGATCAGTTCGATCATGGTGTCTAGGACTTTGTCCGGCACCTTGCCTTCATCGCGCAGCAGTATCCAACGGATGCCAAGCAAGTCGCCCATTCCCATAAGACACCATGCAACAACCTCTGGGTCAAGCGTTTTTATCTGATCAGAATTCGTCGCTTTCTTCAGGCCACGGACGTATCCCTCAGCGAACGATTCGTAATAAGCACGAAAAGCGTCCCGATCCACGAACTCTGCCTGTCGGACTATCCGATACATGTCTGGATGCTTGCGCACGTACGCGAAGAATGCTTCGAAGCCGTCGCGCTCGATCTGCATCCGGTCTGTGAGGTCTTTGACGGCTTCCTGAATCTCGTGACGAACATCGCGCCCGATCTGGCGGACAAGTTCGGAAAAGATGGTCTTCTTGCTTGGGAAGTACAGGTAAAAAGTACCTTGAGCGACTCCGCAGCGACGGGTGATCTCGGAAACGGATGCCTGGTCAAAGCCCATCTCGCCGAAGACTCCCTCGGCAGCCTCGAGCAGACGTCGTCGCGTAGCCTCGCCTTTGGGGGTAAGGCCTTCAACGGAAAGACCCTGTCGGGCCTGTAGGGATTCCAATGTCTTGGTCATATTGACTCACCGCCTCTTTGGGTGCACTATTGTGACAGAAAACTGACAGTCGAGTCAGGTATTTAGGAGCGCGGACGGTGTTACCTTCGAATGAGATGAATAACAAGCCAGGCTCGAAGTTGGTCGCTTTGCTGGCTTTCTTGGCTCTGATCACGACTGCCTGCACCGGTCGATTTCCCGCCCGGTTGCTCAGTAAGCAGTCAGATAATGTCCAAATCCTGGCTCCGGTTGAGTCTTTTGCCCCAGTGGCTGGTCCGGAAACTGTGGGGGGAGTTCCAATCCAACCGGGCCAACCGGGCCAACCGGGGCTGTCGCCGTCAGCTTCACCGGGGACAAAGAAGATTCCACCGCGCATCATCGCTAAAACCGAGTCTGGAACGACGGTTACCCAGGCACCCGGAGGTCTCCCCAAAGCGGACATCTGGCCGGATTCGCAGGATCGGGTCGGAATCTCAGCCTCCAATATCGACCTGTGTATGCATGCTGCGTTTTCTCTCGGTCCCATCTTTGACGCCAACCCCGAAGACGAGAAAGTTTACTGGCAGGCGCTAAACGATGCGGGCGGCATCTACGGTCGAAAGGTGACACTTCACTTCGAGGACGACGCATACACGGCAGCAGGGGCCGAGCAGGCGATGGCACGTTGCGCATTGAAAAACCCATTTCTTTATATCGGTGGCGTGGGCTTTGACCAGGCCCCCGCCGCACGGCAATGGGCTGAAACTCATGCAAAACCTTATCTGTACAACATCGCCGTCGAGCCCATAACCCCCCTTAAGTATTCGTTCTCTTTACTGCCTTCGATCCAGACGAATGGAAAGGTGTTGGGGCAGTTCGTCGCCAACCGTTTTCAGGGTAAGAAGGTTGGTGCGATCTACGTTGACACCGACAATTGGCGAGCTGGGTTCAACAAATTTCAGGATGAACTGATCAAGAAGGGGATGAAGGTTGAAGATGGCCACGCATACAAGATCGCCAACAACAACGAATCTACCTTCGGGCCATTTATCGACAAGATGAAGGCGGACGGCATCGAGGTAGTCGATGCCTATATCAACGCGCTCGCACTCGATCGGTTCTTGTTGCAGGCTGACTCCGCCGGGTTTCACCCGGTCGTGGTTTCGCCTGACGGATTCGACCTCGTGACCGACACCATGGGCAATGGTGAGCAGGGAGACGGCACCGACCACTTGCGCAATTTTGCCGGCATCTACGCCGCTTGGGTAGGGCCCACATACGAGATGGGACCCCCAGCCGACAAGGACAACAAGAGTGTGGCCTGGTATGCAGAAATGGAGAAGATGAAGGCCGCTTACGCCACCTACAAGCCATTGAAGACCCCGAACGACGTTGACTGGGCTTTCTGGCTGTATTCGAAGACCCTTCACAAGATCCTGCTCGACTGTTCGAAAGATTGCAGTCGCAATATCTTGGCTGGCTTGTTCTTGACGGGATACAAAACTGAGACCGTGGGATGCCCTATCGATTTTTCTCTAGGGAGTGGAAGGGTCGGTGGTCACTATCACAACATCTGGCAGGCCAAGCCCGCCGGGATCAACAAGTCCTTCTGGCGCCAGATCGAAACCTGTAAGCGCGACTTCTAAACTTTTTCTATGGGTCAAACACCAGTTGGAATCGTCGATATAGAACGCTATTCCCCCTCGCGCTTTTTGTCTGCCGCAGAGATGTCGACCTTGAGTGGAGTTCCCGAGCAAGTCCTCATCGAAAAGTTCGGTCTTTATGGAAAACACATCGCGAGGGTCGATGAACACGTGACCGATATGTGCATCGCCGCGGCGCAGCCTTTGATGGAGCGCAACGACGCTGGAGCGATCGACGCTGTCGTCTATTTCGGCTCGCATTGGAAGGACTACCTCGTATGGCAGGCGGCTCCCAAGATCCAACATGCTCTTGGCATCGAAGGATTCGCGCTTGAGGCGGTGAACGTGTCCGCTGGTGCGCCCGTTGCGTTGAAGCTTTGTCGCGACATGCTCTCTTCCGACGAAAACTTGCGCTCAATCCTGCTAGTGGGGGCCTCGAAGGAGTCACACCTGCTCGATTACGCGAACCCAAAAGGTCGCTTCATGTTCAATTTCGGTGATGGAGCGGTGGCTGTGCTCCTTCAGCGAGACTGCGCTAGCAACGAGGTGCTCGGTTCGAGCTTGCTTACCGATGGCTCGTTCTCGGAGCATGTACGTGTGGCTGCTGGTGGCAGCGCAAACCCCACGACCCTTCAAACGGTTGAGTCAGGCATGCATGTTCTCGAACTATTCGATGGAGAAGAAATGAAGCGCCGACTTGACCCAATCACTATGAAGAACTTCATAAAAGTCGCGCGCCAAGCGCTTGATAGAAGCGGCAAGTCGGTTGCAGATATCGACCTTTTGATACCGCTTCATACCAAACGGTCGTTGCACGATGATCTGCTAACCGAATTTGGGCTGACCCCCGAACAAGGTGTTTATCTCGATCACTATGGACACATGAGTGCAGTCGATCCACTGTTTGGGCTGTCGCTCGCGCGCGACGAAGGTCGCCTTTCCGACGGCGACATCATCCTGCTGCTTGCGGCTGGCACCGGCTATACGTGGGCCGCGACCGTAATCCGATGGGGCAGCGCATGAGGGCTCTAGTTACTGGCGGCTATGGATTTCTGGGACAGGCGTTGGTGCGCGCTCTGCAAGATCGTGGCGACGAAGCAGTTGGTTTCGATAAGACATCCGGCGACGAGGTGGGCGACCTTGCTTCATGGCCACATGTTGTCGATGTTGTCGCAAGGTTGCGTCCCGAAGTCATTTTCCATACAGGGGCTTTACTGTCGGCACTCGCCGAGGCTGACGTTCTTGGCGCTGTAACAGGCAATGCCAACGGAACATTTCATGTCCTTGAAGCGGCACGTCACTTCGGCGTAACACAAGTTGTATTCACCTCGACCATCGCCACGTACGGAAGGGCGGCTGGCGATGTCATAAACGACGATTCTCCTCAGTTCCCGTCCTCGATCTATGGGGTGACGAAGGTCTATAGCGAAAGGCTGGGGGAGTACTACCAAACGCGTTTCGGCCTCGATTTTCGTGCCATCAGGTTTCCGTCGATAGTGGGGCCAGGGCGCGGTGCAAGCGGGTTGTCCGCCTATTCGTCATTGATGATAGAGAAGGGTCAGGCTGGCGAGCCGTACACGGTCCCGCTGAACCCGCAAACCGCGATACCCATCCTTTACATAGACGATGCGGTACGTGCTTTGCTTGAAATATCGGCCGCCTCGGAACAACGCCTGCGACGGCGGTGTTATCTGCTGGCGGGTTTCAGCCCGACGGCCCAGCAAATAGCCGATGAAGTTGGCTCTCGAAGCGCTAGCGCGACCATCGGCTTCGCACCCGATCCCGATGCTCAGGCCATCGTCGATTCTTGGCCGGTAGCGATAGATGAGTCCGCAGCGCGCGAAGATTGGGATTGGAAGGCGCAGTTCGATCTACCCGCAACAGTCGACGCATTCAGCCGACCATGACTGACCTGGCTTACGAAGTTCATGGCAGCGGCCCTCCGCTTCTTTGCATCATGGGCCTCGGATATTCGCGCCACGACTGGACCTGGGCGCTGCCCGAGCTTTCCAAGAGATTTACGACCGTCATCTTCGATAACCCCTGCGTGGGTGATTCGTTCTGTCCCGAAGAAGATTTCACCATGAAAGACGTCGCGGACTGGGCCATTGGTCTTCTCGATCACCTTGGTGTCGATGCCGCAAATGTATTCGGTTTGTCGTGGGGGGGCTTCGTCGCACAAGAGATGGCTATCAACCATCCGGACCGAGTCCGAAAGTTGATCTTGGGGGCGACGCATATGGGTGTCAACAATTGGGTGCCTTTGTCAGAGGAAACCATGGCGAGGTTCGCCGAAACTTACGATGATCCCGAAGAGCGCATCCGCAAACGTATGCCATATTCATTTCGGCCCGGTTGGATAATCGACAACCCAGAATTGTTCGAGGAGATCGTGAAGGTACGCCTTCCTCATCAGCCGAGCGATGTGCAATATTCGCGCCAGTTTGCGGCAGCGCTGACCCATGACACTGCCGACCGCATCCACGAGATCAAAGCCCCCACCATGGTTCTTCAAGGCACAGCAGACAACCTTCTTCCGCCCGGAAACGCCCAATTGATCGCCGAAAGCATCCCCGGTGCCAGGGTCGAGTGGCTAGAAGGTGCAGGTCACTTGTTCTTCATCGAAGAACCCGAGCGAGTCGCCCAAGCCATCCTCGATTTCATACTGTCTGGAGCTATCTGATAGGATAGCAACATGAGTTCCGACGCGTGGGCCGTCTGCCGTG
>JBDSRR010000054.1:0-5461 GCA_039929185.1 Actinomycetota bacterium | reverse complement strand
CAGCCCAGTGCCGCCGGTTGTGATCACGAGATCGAACCCTTGCTCAGCAAACTCGACGATAGTGCGGGAGATGACCGAACGATCGTCTGCGACGACAACAGTTTTATCAACCGATACGCCAGCCTGGGTGAGTAATGACACCGCGGTAGGGCCGCTGAGGTCGGTGGCGTCGCCTCGCGACACTGAATCGCTAACCGTTATGACGACTGCCCGCATCAGCGCTTCCAGTCTCCGCTCTTTCCGCCAGATTTCGATCGCAGCGAAACGCCTTCTATCGTGATCGCTTTGTCGATCGCCTTGCACATGTCGTAGATGGTCAACGCTGCAACCGACACTGCTGTAAGGGCTTCCATCTCGACACCAGTGCGATCGGTGGTCTTCACGGTCGACGTTATGGCGAGTCCGTCTGCTTCAAAAGTAAAGTCGACCAAGATATTCGTTAAGGCTATGGGGTGACAAAGGGGAATCAATTCATGGGTTCGCTTGGCCGCCATGATGCCAGCTATCCTCGCGACCGAAACGACATCTCCCTTCTTGATGTTTCCCTGTCGAACGGCTTCTAGGGTGACCGCCGACATCGAAACGAATCCCTGAGCTACCGCGACGCGAGCGGTTTTCGATTTCGCCGAGATGTCGACCATCCGCGCATCACCTGCGTCATCGATGTGCGATAGGTGGCCTGACATCTAGGGTTTGAACGTGCGTAAGAACGACCGGAAGTCTTCGCCCAATTCAGGATGTTCGGCCCCCAAGGTGACAACGGCTTTCAGATACCCAGCCTTGGTGCCAACGTCCCAACGACGGCCCACGTACTCCATCGCGTTCAGTTGCCTGCGACGCGCTAGAACTCCCAAAGCATCGGCAAGCTGCACCTCTTGACTCGCGCCGGGTTCGAGTTTCGTAAGGATCTCGAACACCTCAGGGTCAAGTACGTATCTACCACTAAGCACAAGGTCCGACGGCGCGACAGACGGATCTGGTTTTTCGATCACATCGGTAACCGCGATCAAAGATGCGCTTGGGTCATCGGTTGCTATCGACCCATAGAGTTTGACTTCCTCGTGCGGTACTTCGTGCACGGCAACAACGCTAGTTGCAGTTTCATCGAAGACGTTGAGCATCTCGCCCAGAAAGTTGCGCTGCGGATCCAGCATTTCGTCGGGCAGCAAGACCACGAAGGGTTCATCCTGAACGTGGTCCCTAGCTACCCAAACGGCATGCCCAAGCCCCAAAGGTTCATTCTGTCTGACCGAATAGATCTCAGCCATCTCGTGAAGGCGCCGGATCGAATCAAGTTGTTCGAGTTTGCCCGTTCTCGCAAGGGCCGCTTCGAGTTTGCCCGCACTTGCGAAGTGATCGGCCAGGCCTTCTTTGCCCGATGAGGTGACGATGCATATGTTAGTTATCCCTGCCCTGACCAACTCTTCCACCGCGTACTGGATCAATGGCTGATCAACTATGGGCAGCAATTCTTTGGCAACAGCTTTTGTAGCTGGCAGGAAACGAGTACCTAAGCCCGCTGCAGGAATCACTGCTTTTCTTACTGGCATTGAAAAATGATACTAATCGACCACGGCTTAGATCGGCTCTCCCACTACAACCTGATTCTTTCCATTCCCTTTGGCGACATAGAGCGCAGAGTCGGCAGCGCGAATGAGCGCAGCGCGTTCGCGCCCATGGATGGGGAAGCACGCCACGCCAGCGGAAACGGTGACGCTGACAGTGGTTTCGATGATTTCGCCATGAAACGGCCTACCCGCGACCGCTGCTCTTATCTTTTCAGCGGTCCTTATCCCGCCATCTAACGGAGTGGCTGGCAGTAGCAGGATGAACTCCTCGCCTCCGTACCTAGCGAACCAGTCGACGTCGCGAATGACCGCGGACACGCGACGAGACAGTTCAACCAACACCGAGTCGCCCATCTGGTGCCCGTGTGCGTCGTTGAGCTTCTTGAAGTCGTCGATGTCCAACATGATTACGGAAAATTCGTCGGAGAAACGAGCAGCACGGTGGATCTCTTGGTCGAATTGCATCTGGAAGTACCGGCGATTGAAAACTCCGGTTAGTCCGTCCATGATCGCCAACTGTTGGGCTTCGCGGTGCAGCATCACATTCTCGATAGCTACTCCCGCTTGGCCCGCCAAAGACACCAAAGTGTTGAGGTCGGCCGTAGTAAACACCCCCACTTCTTCTCGGTCGAACAGGCTTAGAACTCCAACAAGTTTTTCCTGTGAATAAAGCGGTACAGCGAGCACTGTCTCCGAAGCAAGGTCGCCGTTCAGATGGGCATCGCCCTCAGGGTAGAGCCACGCTTTGCCACTTTCGGCTACATAGGCTGCCAACCCTTTACCGGCATCTGCATCAAGGCCTTCGAAATGGCGACTAACAGCAAGGTTCATGGCTCCCCGAGGCCCCGGTAGCATAAGCCAGCCGCGCTTGGCATTAAGGGTATCGATACTGGTGTCGAGTATCACTTCAAGCAAACTGTCAAGGTCGTGCGTCGAACGCAACATCTCACCGAAACGCGCCAAGGCGCGTTTGAGTTCTTCGCGAGACTCTTGCAATTGCGATACGTGAACCATGAGTTTTTCGCTCATCTCGTTGAACGTCACGGCAAGTTGTCCAACCTCATCGCGCGAACGGACCTCGATATGTTGATCGTATTTACCCTCTGCGATCGCTCTGGCGCCATCGGCAACTTCTCGAAGGGGCCTAGAAATGACTTTGGCCAGCATGTAACCCAATAGAGCAGAACCAAACAAAGCCAAGATCAAAAGCACGACCAACGACCGACGGATAGCGTTCTTTAACTTCTCGACCGGTTCCTGCGAATTCGACATCACCAGAGCGGCATCCTGTAAGGGCACCCCTCCTTTGATCACGCTTGACACGGCATAGACGTCGTCATCGGCGATCTCGCTCTTGAAGAAGGGCTTTTGACCCAAAAGATCTATCCGAACCGATCTCTTGCTCCCGCGGATACGTTCGAGAGTGCTTGACACCGCGTGCTCATCAATGAACACGGTGGCATCTGCCCCGCTCTTTGCTCCCAGCGATCCCACGAACTCGTTGTCGAGGTAGGACCCTCCCACAACTACCCATGCGATCTCGTTCGACTGGGGTGATCGAATAGGTATCCGCGTATCGGTAAATAACAACTTGCGGGTCACGACAAGCTCCCGCGAAGCGATCTCTTCAGCGGTAGGGGGAACGATGTTGGCAAGGTAATTTGGCTGAGTAAGAGCCTTGGCCAAGACGGTGCGGGAGGCATCAGCCACGATCACGAAGTCGAGCCTGTTATTTTCTGCCGTCAGGCGCTCCAACATCAGCGCCTCCAACTGCTTGAAGTCGCCTGCGATCAAGAACTGCTGGAATCGCTCATCTGTGGCTATCAGTTGGATACGATCGCGGCCCCCATCGATGCGCTCTTGATAGACCACCGTTGCTGCCACTTGGGCAGGTCGAAGTTCGCTGTAGGCGCGACGGTCGAGTTCTCGCACGATGACGCTTTGACCGAAAAAGCTCGCGAACGCAAGAGGGAATACCACGATGGCGATGAAGAAGGCAAACAGTTTGCTCTGAAGCGACATTCCCTACTCGAACAACTTCTTGCGACGCGCTCTCATGCTGGCTCCCTAAGGTTTCACGATCTCGTTTGTCGAGGCTTACATAATTGTCGGATTTCCTGGTTTGCGGCTTTACCTTCGTCCTCGACTGGTCCGTTATCTCTACACTAGTCATCTTAAGGGTACAAATCGTTGCAGAGAGGAAGCCGTGCCAACATACGAATACGCCTGCACAGCGTGCGAGCGACACTTCGACGTCCATCAGTCGTTTCATGATGACCCTCTTGAGGTCTGCGAAGTGTGTGGGGGCCGTCTGAGGCGCGTATTTCACGCGGTCGGAGTGCTCTTTAAGGGGTCTGGGTTCTATTCAACCGACTCACGGGCTGCCTCGTCAGCTAAGAAAAAGCAGGCTGATCCAGGCAGCAAGAAAACCGACAAGCCCGAAAAACCAGCATCTGAGGCCCCAGCCAAGCCCGCCAGCCCGCCGCCGTCCAGCACATCGGAATAGGTCGGCAAACAGGAGAGAATGAGTCATGCATGCACTGATCCTTAATCGAAGAAGAACTTCGCTATGGGGAGTTGTTACGGTGCTGGCGGCGGTCGCTACTGGCCTAGCTCTTTACTCATATCTGTCCTATCTGAAGGCACAAGTACCGATCGCCGGCAAACTCGTTCCCGTGGTGGTCGCTGCGATAGACATCGAACCCGGCTCAGTGCTTACGCCAGCGATGCTCACCGTGAAAGACCATCCGAGCAAATACCTTCCCGAGGCGGCGATCCATACGAAAGACGCGGCGACCGGGCAGACAGCGGCGATGCCCATCTTGCGGGGCGAGGCAGTGACGCTACGGAAACTCTCGACTACAGGTGGGCTCTCATCGGTAGTTCCTGCTGGCATGCGGGCGTATTCCCTTGCCACGGCATCAGAATCTAGTTTGAGTTTCCTGCCCAAAACAGGTGACCGCATCGACGTGATCGTGACATTTCCGGCAGAGGTTCTCGGACAGGCAACTTCGATAACTGTTCTGCGCAACAAAGAGGTGGCATCTGTTGGAAACGGTCCACAAAACGCCTCGGGTAAAGTTGCTGACCGATTGAAACTCGAAGGTGGCTCGCAGGAGGGAGTTTCGATAACGCTGTATGTCACGCCCGAAGAAGCGGAGCACCTCGCTTTGGCTGAAGCACTTGGACGTATCAAGGTCATCCTGGCCCCATCGCGCGCAACAGACGATGCGCCCCCTGGGCCAGTCACGCCCAAGCAGATCGGCACACTTTGAGCGTACTTGAGGCAGTCGTTCTGGGAATAGTGCAGGGCCTAACCGAGTTCCTGCCCATATCGTCTAAGAGCCACTTGATAATCATCCCCGCCCTATTCGGATGGGAATCTCCGCCGATCCCCTATGTAGTTTTCCTACACGCCGGGACGTTATTAGCGGCATTGTTCTACTTTCGAAACGAGATATTAGAAACCCTCGAAGGGTTAGATCGACCAAGCGCCGGCCGCAAGATGATCTTTCTCTTAGCAATAGCCACCATTCCAGCAGCGGCAGTGGGCTTCTTCTTCGAAAAGCCCATCACGAACCTTTTCGATCATCCGGCGCTAGCCGCTGGGCTCTTGGTGGTTACGGGAATCATCCTGGCGACAACAGAAACCGTATTTCGATCTAAGCCGCAAACGGGCGATGTCGAGGAATCGTCATTTTCCAATGTCGAAAAAATGACAGCAGAAATAACGCCAGCGAAATCCTTGTTCATAGGAGTCGCGCAGGTATTGGCACTGCTGCCGGGGATATCGCGGGCAGGTTCAACTATCGGCGCCGGATTGCTCGCGAAACTATCCCGCCCTCAGGCTGCGAGGTTCTCCTTCATGATGTCTATCCCCATAATCGCAGGAA
>JBDSRR010000053.1:0-6719 GCA_039929185.1 Actinomycetota bacterium | reverse complement strand
CATTCGTCCGCACCTACAACTCCAAGGCTTCTGGCAAGGGATTGCAGGTATATCTCGACGAAGACAACCAGCGCCCTTCCCAAGCAACCTTCACTGGCGCCGAAGACGGTTGGAACTGGTCAACGGCTGTGCCGGCGTGGTCTGGAGCCAAGTCTCATCACTCTCCTTATTCAGCGGCAGCCCACCAGCACTTGTTCTCCGATGCGGCTGAGCGTATGTTCGTTCCGGCCGGAGCGACCCTTGTCACATACGTGCGTCTCGGCAGCACTCCGCTGGCTGCGCGTGAAGTGATGCTCAAGTTCCAGACCGATGACGGGAGTTGGGAGCACCGGGCATATTGGGGCGAGGATCTCATCGCCGAAGGCACCAACGCGACGGCTTCGCGCCAAAGGATAGGCAACCTTCCAGGTCTAAACGATTGGCGAAGGCTCGAAGTCCCCGCGTCCGCGCTGGGGCTCGAGAACAGAGTGATCAAAGGTGTCTCTTACGCGCTGTATGGCGGAGAGGCGTGGTGGGACAAAACCATGATCGGCGGCGGCTCGTTGGGCCACGGCTGGACCTTCGGCACGGATCTGCAACTCGACTTTTTGAACTTCGTGAAGTTGCGCGATCGTCGCACCGATTCTGGGGTGGTCGAGCTGATCGACCGGATGGGCGGATCGCACTTCTACTACGACTTCGGCTCGGGCAGTTTCGTGAACGAGCAGGGCGACAGCGCCACTCTTAAGAGCCCCAACACTGGGGACCCTCGATGCGGGGCCTGGTGGACGCTGACCACTCAAGCAAGTGTGGTCTATTGCTTTGCTTCGACGACCGATGCCAACAACGGGACGGTTGACAAGATCTACGTACCCCAGACTCCCGGACAGCCTGGCCTCGACTACACGTTCACATCGGGCAAGCTGACGACGGTCACAGACGCGACCGGCACCCGCCAGATCCGCATCGTTTACAACACGGGCGCGGGATTGTTCGATGGGACCAAGGTCGACAAGCTGGAGCTTTGGGTGAAAGACCAGAACGGGGCCTTCGTGCTCCGGCAGACACCGGTCACATATTCGATGTCGATAGGCAGTGCGACCAATGCCACTGACGACGGACTCTTAAAGTCGGTCACCGACGCCGAAGGACGACGCACGGACTACACATATGACTTGGCCACCGGCGATCTGCTTACCGTCGTCACTCCGCGGGGCACCGCCTCGCCTGAGCCAGCGGACTTCAAGACCACCTTCAGTTATCAGGCAGCGGTTGGCGCGGAGGCCTGGAAACGACTGGCCTCAGTTTCACGCAGCCACTTCGAATCCGGCGCGTGGACTGACTACACCACCGGCTACTCCTACGACACAACCCTTAAGCAGACCAAGGTGACCGAGCCGAAAGGCACGAAGACCATCTCCGACCCCAACGACTACGTGAGCACCTACAAATACTCCGACAAAGACAACCCGATCTCGGTCACCGACGCAGCCGGGAAAGTAAGCAAAGGTGGATGGTTCGACAACCTGCAGACGTGGTCGATCAACCGCGCGGGAGAAAGATCGGATAACACTTTCGATCCCAGCGGCCGGCCTCTGCTTGTGATCAAGCCGGTGGTAGATCCCGCAACAGGACGCTCCATCAAGCCCGATCCTGGTCAAGGCGAGACGGTGCAAACGGGGCTCAAGGCGTTCTACTTCGCAAATACCTCATGGACCCCTCAGCCAGTGCTCGTGCGTAATGACCAGCAGGTGAATTTCAACTGGGGCCTCGGCTCTCCTGATCCGTTGGTTCCCGTCGATACCTTCTCCGCGCGTTGGGTGGGATACGTGAACGCCGCACAGACTGGTGAGTACAGCTTCAGCGCTACGGCGGACGACGCCTTAAGCCTTTGGGTAGCTGGAGCGCGCCTGATCGGCGGCGGTGCTACAAATCCCAAGGTTCAACTGGAAGCCGGTTGGCATTCCATAGTCGTCGAGTACATGGAATACACCTCAACAGCCAGTGTGCAGCTTTATTGGCAGCCCCCTGGTGCCGCTAGTACCTTGGTTCCAGCAGCATCGCTTCGCCCAGGTTGGGTGGTCGGTGAATCCCAGTACGACGCGGACACAAACCTCGTCCGCAAGATCGATCCGTCAGGTGCGGTGACGACCATGGAGTACGCCGTCCCGTCCAATCACCGTCTCACTTCAGAGATCGATCCCATGGGCAACAAGAAGATTTACACCCATATCACAAAAGCCTCGACCGATCCCGACTACTGGCAAGACGGGCTTCTCGCTTCGAAGAAGATGCCAAAGGGTGACGAGACGACCTACAGTTACTTCACCACCGAGCTATACAGCGAGACAGGGAATGCGTTACTGCAGTCGGTGCGTCAAACAGGCTTCCTGAAGTCGGTCACCGAACCCGCGGTCACCACTAGCTTGTGTCATGGAACCCAGACCTCCGCTTGCTACCACTACGACTGGCGAGGCAATCTCGTTCATCAGCGCTCACCGCGCGGCGATGCATACTTCGCGTTCGACTCCGACAATCGGCAGGTGAAGTCTCAGCAGTTGCCCACTTTCCCCGGAACTGACGGATCGACATTTACGGGCAATCCGGATGCAGCAAGCTGGGCGACGACCACATACGACGACGACGGCAACACTTTGATCGTGAGCGATCCAACCTTGGCCGGTTCTCACTCAAAGGACACAACGTCGACCTACGACGACTTGAACCGTTTGAGCTCCATCACAGACGCGTGGGGCGGGTCGACCAGCTACGTCTACGATCCGAACGGCTTCGTCACTTCCCAAACCACTCCGGCCGGAACGACGTCCTTCGTCGCTACCACAGACGGTATGGATCGGATAGGTTCCATGACCGATACCCAAGGCAAGACCTTCTCGTTCATTTACGACGCGGAGGGCCGACTGACAAGGACCGACTATCCCAACACGACCCATGTGGATTACGGCTACGGTGGCCAGGGTGAGTTGATCAATCAGGACAACGCCAAAGGTACTCATGCCGGTGGTGAGCAACTCATATCGTCGTTTGCTTACCGCTACGATCAAACCGGAAGGAAAGTAGCCGAGGCTGGACCGGCCGGAGTAAGCGGATACACGTACGATCGTATGGGGCGCTTAGAGGGTTTCACCGACGCGGCGGAAACCACCGATGGTTACCGGTTCGATTCCGACACCAACAGAGTGGCGGCGACCAAGCAGGCGACAACGAAGGTCAATGCCCCTGGGCCCTGGTTCACAACCGGCGGCACTTGGAGACTAGGTGCAGGAGTCTTGACACAAAGCAACACTTCTACGCGTCTGCGGGCGATGTACGCGCAGGACTTCCCCCAAGACGTGACCTTCGAGGCAAAGGTGAAGGTGGGAGCGGCAGGCGGGGTCGCAGGGATCATGTTCCGTCAGAACACCCAGTCGTCCGACAAGTACAACGTCATTCGCCTAGACGACCGGGACAACACAGCCCGCCTTTTGATCTCCGACGTCAGCTACTCGGTTCCGTTCACTGTGAACCCCGGCACCTGGTACACGTTGAAAGGCGTCGTGACCGGCGGTTCGATCAAGTTCTACATCGACGGAGCATTGGTGATGCAAAGAACCGACATGGTCACAACCTCTTCCAACTTCATCGGACTCGAAAGTTCCTTCACGCAGAACGAGTTCGACAACTTCAAGGTCTGGGTAGGCACCCAGCCACAGGTAGCCGCTCAAGACATCTTCGCTTGGCGCGCGGGTTCGGGAGAATGGGGCTTGGAAGCAGGAGCGATAGCGCAGGTAGGGGGTGCATCTGCTCAGAACACCCTCGCCTCTGATGACATCACCGATGCGACCTACACGCTTGCGAGCAGGATAAGTATTCCCAACGATGTTGCAGGCTTGAAACATGGTGGGTTCGTCATCGATTGGAACCCCGCGACTACCAACGGCTACCGGGTCACACACCTTGGTTCGACCTGGGTGATGTCGAAGTGGACCAACGGCGTGGAATCATCTCTTGCCAGCGCCCCAGATCAAGGGACAACTCCGACATCGGGCTGGACCTCGGCAGAGATCAACCGCAACCGCACCACCGGGCTCATCGAACTCGTTGTCGATCACAAAGCGATCGTATCTGCGACCAGCACATCGTTCACTACCGGGGGCGCGGGTTTTCATGCTTATGGTGCCAGAGCATGGTTCAAGGACACCCGCGTCCACACCGCAGGAACAAAGTCCAGTTACCTCTACGCTGCCGGGGATCGGCTTTCGTCAACGAGCGAAATAGCGACTACCAACTACTATTGCTACGACCAAGCGGGTGCCGCCGTGTCAAAACGACTAAACGCATGTGGAGGCTCAAGCGCTGCTGTTCAATCGTTTGGATATGATTCGAAGGATCGCATGGTCACCTCATCCAAGGACGCAGCTACCGATCCTCTAGGACCTGCGCTTCGCTCGATCGGCTATGAGCGCGACAGCCTCAGCCGGATCGTAAGACGCACCGACGTGACCCCTTGGGACGTCACCCGAACTCCCGGCGGCGACACTTGGACCGACCAAGCCAACCCGGCAGCCGCCCATGGCGCAGACACCGATCTTTTGGCCAAGAGCGCATCTGCGGGTGGCAGCAACGCTAGCTATGGATGGCTGAAGTTCGATCTCACCCAAGCTCAAGGAAAGACTGCGAAGACCGCAGGACCACACACCTTATCCCTAAAGGCCCGAAACGATCAGTTGGTTGCAGCGACGCTTACGCTTGCGATACAAGGCTGCACTATAGATCCATGGAACGAGTCCACCCTTACCTGGTCCAGTCAAACTGATTGCCCAGCCGTCACCACCAAATCCGTCGTAGTAGCACCAGGGGGCACCTATGCTAGCTATGTGATCACACTTGTAGATTCAGAGGTGAATAGTCTTGTGGGTAAGTGGGTTAAGGTGAAAGCTACCGGTGATCCGGCCCCGGTGGTACCTCCAATCTTAAAGATCGCATCCAAGGAATCGACCAACCCCGATGGCTCTAGCGCAGCAGCTGTACTGAAGGTGGCGGTCGAGAGTCGCACCGAAGTGAAGATGCGATATTCAGGATCATCTGACTCACCTGTAGCAGAAACCGACGCAGCAGGAACGCTCACCCGCAAGATGACCAACGGCCCAGCGGGGCTTGTCACCGAGTATCGAGGTGCATCGCTCACGGCCTCATACATGTATACCTCTGGGCACGGCGATGTCGTAGCAACGGCCGATGCAGCGGGAGTTGTCACAGCCACCTACCGCTACGATCCGTTCGGCAACCTCATCAACCCAGGAACAGATCCCGACCAAGGAGTCTGGAAGAACCGTTATGTTGGGAAGTCGCAGAGGCCATATGACACCGCAACGGGGTTGATAGTCATGGGGGCCCGCCCATACGATCCACTGCTGGGAAGATTCCTCTCAAGAGACCCCGTCGCAGGGGGCAGTTGTAACGACTACGACTACGTCTGCCAGGATCCCATAAATGATTACGACCTGACCGGTCTGGCAAAGGGTGGAAAGCAGAAGAGCGTCGGAGGCACCCTTTCCCCCCAAGAGACGGAAGCAGTGAAGAACCAGAAGGCGGGATTGCCGTACGACAAGGCTGCCTACAACCGTGCCCGACAAAAGCAGAAGGCGAACGAAAAACAAGCCGGGCTTAGGCGAAGAGCGAACTTCTGGGGTGGTGTTCGCCGGGGGGCGATGGTTGTGGGGGGTTGCCTCCTGGTGGTGGGTGGGGTGATTCTCATCTTCGACCTTGTACCTGGAGATGAGGTCGCCCTGATCGGGTTTGGAAGTTCCTTAGTTGTGGAAGGTGTGAGGTGACAGAAGACAACGTCTCGAAGCTGAATCGCAGATGGCTTGAGCAAGTGCGAAATTGGAGCGCGAATCACTTTACGATTACTGAATCGAGCGGCGACTTCGCCGATCTGTTTCGAAAACTCGCGCAAGCGTTGGACGAACTGGGCGATGTCGAGGTGCTTGATGTTGTCATTGGCAAGGATGTCGAAGGGCCTTCCGTCGAAGTGAAAGGTACCGTCTATTTCGCGTTCCCTACTGACGAAGGTAAGTAGTTCGGGGCATCCGGTGTGGAGGCCTAATCGACCTCGCGGGTTGGAGTTTGCGGCGGTCAAGCCTTAGCTTTGGGAATCGCGCATTTAGCGGGCGAAGTTCGTGAGCCCCTACTTCTCGGCGTCGTAGTTGTCCTCTGGGGCATCGTGGTGGCTGGCCAAGCAACCAAAGTGGCCGTGGTTGTCAAAGAAATGAAAAGCGTGCGGCTGCAACTTGCCGTAACTATTCCTCTCATCCTAATGATCATTGTCGCTATGGTGGTGCGCTCTCCGATTCCCTTATGGTTACGACTAATACTCCTCCTTGTTGCCATTTCAGTTGGAGTATCTATTGCATTGAAGAGCGTCCAACGCCAGAAAGGCATGTCTTTCTGAGCGTTCGTGTAGCGGCGACAAAACCCGCATTCAGGTTGCTTCTTGGGTCGGCCGATTGGACCCGCTAGAGCAGGCGGCGCAGATTGCGAAATCGTGCGGCCCTTGTTTCGCGATCGGCGACGGTTGAGGCAAGAGCGTGCGTTAGCCATCGAGCCATGATTGCGGCACCATCATCTGGCTCCGGCAAGACCACGTCGACGATCCCCATCTCCAACATGTCATTTGATGTTGGCCGCAATAGCGGCGCTATCTCTTGCGCTTTGTTCGGATCGCGATAAAGGATCGT
>JBDSRR010000052.1:0-3387 GCA_039929185.1 Actinomycetota bacterium | reverse complement strand
TGGGCATCGCTCGTGCCGACCTAGTTGCGGTTGAGTCAGATCTTGCTAGAACCCTTGCAGAGGTCGATGACCTTAATGCCTGGCAAAACTCGCGGTCGCGACGTCTTTACGTCGATGGTGGGATGGGTTTTTACGTCAACCTCATATTGGGCGCCCAGGATTTTCGTTCGTTCTTTAATCGTTTGGATTTCATTCGCAATGTGATTTCCGACGATCAACGCCGGATCGAGGCCTCCTTGTCGGTGGCGGACGATCTGGAAGTAAGTCGTGGAGTGGCTTCACAGCGTAAAGAGGACATCACCGCCAAGAAGACCGCCATCGAAACTGAGCGTGCCAACATCGCCTCTTTGCAGCGCGAAGTTAAGGCTAATAAGCAAAAGGTTGCAACAGAACTGGCGCTACGCCAGTCCCTTCTGGCTGGGGTCCAAGCGGATAAGGCCGGATATCTAAGGGAGATGTCTCGCCTTGAGGTCGAGTCGCGCAACATCAGTTCGTTGCTGCGGTCACGTCAAGCTGGGCAGGTTTTCCGTGCAGACGGCTTGAACTTGGCATGGCCGACGACGGGTTCGGTAAGTTCTGGCTTTGGCTATCGTACCCATCCGATATTTGGTGATAGAAGGCTGCACTCTGGAATCGACATCCGGGCCCCTTCCGGGCAGGCGGTGATCGCTTCTCAATCAGGGACGGTCGTTTTCGCAGGGACCAATGGGGGCTATGGGCTAACGGTCCTTGTCGATCACGGCAACGCCCTAGCGACTCTATACGCACATATGAGCGGTTTGTCCGTTAGCACTGGCTCGCGTGTGGCGCGTGGCGCGAGGGTGGGTTCGGTTGGATGTTCGGGATACTGCACCGGTCCGCATCTTCATTTCGAGACCCGTGTCAATGGCGAGCCTCGCGACCCGATGCAGTTCTTTTAGGACGCGCGTCTCACAGAATATTCCAGGTGATAACTCCATAAGCCGACGATAATGATCTGATGGATCGAACCGCTGCCGTTGAGGCGCTCCAACGTATCGTCGTAAACGTTGAGGCGGTCATCGTCGGCAAACGAGCGGCGGTGGAGGCATCGGTTCTTGCGCTTGCTGCCGATGGTCATCTGCTCATTGAGGATGCCCCAGGGGTCGGTAAGACGATGCTCGCACGTTCGATCGCGAGATCCATCGACGGGGTCTTTAAGCGAGTTCAGGCGACGCCCGATCTTTTACCTTCGGACATCACCGGCGTTGCCATCTTTCATCAAGGACATCAGCAGTTCGAGTTCATCCCCGGTCCGATCTTCGGAAACGTTGTTTTAGTGGACGAGGTCAACCGCACAACGCCGCGAACTCAGTCGTCGATGCTTGAGGCGATGGAAGAAAGACAAGTGACCGCCGAAGGCACGACGCGTCCTTTACCCGCGCCGTTCTTTTTGATAGCTACACAAAACCCCTTTGAATATCATGGAACTTATCCGTTGCCGGAGGGCCAGCTTGATCGTTTCTTGATAGCAACGACTTTGGGATATCCCGAACGTAGCGACGAAGAGAAAGTGGTTGCCGATCAATTGCTTGAGCATCCTTTCGAACGCATAGGGCCCGTGGTCACTCTGTCTGAAGTTGAGAAAGTGCAGGCTTGTGTGCGACAAACGCGAGTAGAACCTATCGTCATCAGATACGCCGTCGATTTGGTTTCTGCCACCCGCGTCCACGAAAACGTGATGCTTGGGGCGGGCCCCCGCGCCTCGGTGGGTTTGGTTCGAGTTGCTCAGGCGAGAGCCCTTCTACGTGGCAGCGATTTCGTTCGTCCCGATGACGTGAAGGCTGTGGCGCCTATGGTTATGGGGCATCGTTTGGTGATGAAGCCACAACTGCGTTTGGGGCATCAGGCCGGAAGAAAGCTGGTAGCGGAAGTCGTCGCGCGAACTCCGGTTCCTGTTCAGGACTAGATGGTGCCGCGTCCAGCGCGTCGTGCATTTTCCATGTTCTTTGGTTCTTTGGTTCTGTTCGGTGTTGGCGCCAACGCTCAAGCTGGATGGCTATATGTGATCGGCAGCGGGATGCTCGGCGTTGTCGTAGCCGGATTCGTGTTGCCAACGATGGCCGTGCGCGGCTTGCGATTCTCGCGAAACGTGTCACCGATGTGTCGCGTGGGCGATCCCATAAGCGTGTCTCTTGTCTGTCGTAACGAGTCGCGGTCGGTTCGAGGTCCCCTTACCGGCTCGGATGACTTCTTAGCCGAAAGCACATTCGTTTTGCCCAACATCCGTGGCGGCGCCGAAGTCATCCTTCAGCACAAGGTGGTACCTGTTCGGCGGGGGGTGTTCCAACTAGGCACGGTTAAGGTCGCGAGCGGCGCTCCTTTTGGTATAGCCAAGGTTAGGCGTCGGTTCGAAGTAGCTTCGCCTTCGGTCGTTCACCCGCGATGGGTGTCACTTTCCAGCTTCCCACTACTCGAGGCAGCCAGCGCCCCGATGGAATCGCTGCATGAGCGGCCGCGACGTGGTGCAGGGATGGAGTTCTTTGGCCTAAGGGAGCATCGTTCGGGCGACAGCCTGCGCAATGTTCATTGGAGAAGCAGCGCGCGAGGCGCGCGGTTACTAGTCAAGGAGTTCGAAGAACACCTCGCCTCCCGACTTACGATCTTTATCGACAACTCTGAGGTGGTGGGGGCCGAGCCCTTGACGTCATTTGAAGATTCCGCCGCCGTCGCCGCGTCATTGGCCATCTATGCTTTAGGCGCGGGCCATCCGGTTCAGATGTTTTGCGGCCACGACATGGTTTTCGAACCAAACAAACATCAAGCGCTCGATTGGCTGTCATCCATAGAAGCGAGTCGCCCGAGATCGCTCAGCCACTTGGTCAGTGATGCCGAGACCTTTCGCAGATCAACAGCCGTTGTGATCTTGCCTTCGACCAAGGCAAAGTGGGCTGAAGCGATCTCAGCGATAGGGATCCTTCAGGAGCGATCTGCGAGGGTTATTGCGGTTGTGCTGTCGGCCGACACTTATCAGCCCCGCAGTGGATATCGCGAGTCCGAATTATTCGAAACATTGGATGCCGCCGGAGTGGTCGTGTACAGGGTTGCCCGCAACGAGGACCTTAGAGAATGTTTGCAAGCCCCCTGTCTCGTCTGATCCGCCCGAAGACGGAGCCGGAGGATGCTGTTTTGATGCGGGTTTTCGTGGGCTTGGCGGTGATGGTGAGCATCGTTGCTCTGATTTCACAAGATATCATTGGAACCGAAGTTGCTGTGCTCGTATTGATCCTTGCGCCGTTGGGGTTCGGTCTTTCATACCTCCGGCGACACCGTCGCAACATCGTGCTGAAGGTCGTCCTGTCGGCCTTCGCGATCATGATCCTTGGTCGCTTCCTTGCATCGCTCGGCGGGGTAACGTCAGTCGAGGGC
>JBDSRR010000051.1:0-21838 GCA_039929185.1 Actinomycetota bacterium | reverse complement strand
AAAGAACGCGCATAACGCCTTGTCTTTGCTGGGAAGAGGGGGAGGTGCCTGGCGAACTGAACCTTTGCTGAATCGGCGATTATAACGACGTCCGGCCCCTGTGTGATAGAGAAATCTCCAGGGTTGGGAACAAAAATTGATTCAGCGGGAACACTTAACCCCCATCGAGATATAATCGGTTGCTCGCCAGAACACCAGTAGACCTCTTTGGCGCTGTTATGAGGAGACGATCTAATGAAACGCACTTACCAACCCAATACTCGACACCGTAAAAAGACTCACGGTTTTCGCATCCGTATGCGAACCCGTTCTGGAAGGGCAATCATTGCTCGGAGGCGCGCGAAGGGCCGAGCCCGCCTTACCCACTGAACTACGGGCCCGACTTTGGTAAGTTGCGGCACAGCAAGGACTTTGAGGCAGTTTTTCGCCAAGGCAGGGTTTCAACATCAAAGTTTGTGCAGGTCCGGTGGTACCGACGGTCAGCGCACGGCCCGGCGCGTTTTGGCATAGTTGTAAAGAAAGGGGCTGGCGGAGCAGTGCTGCGCAATCGTACCAAACGTCAACTTCGTTCGATCATTTATTCGATAACGCAGCATGTACCACTAAACCATGGGGTAGACGTCGTCCTGATAGCCCGGGAGCCGCTGTATGGGAAAAAATTCCATGCCGCGTCGTCTGAGGTAAGGAAGATTATGGAAGATTATGGGATCTAAACGTGAGAAATATCAGAAATATCGAGGAAACCCGCTGAAAAGCAGCCTGATTTTGTTGGTTGTCTTCTACCAAAAGGCAATCTCCCCGTGGCTCTCCAAACGCTGCAGATTTGAACCTTCTTGCTCTCACTACGCAGCGCAAGCCTTGGAATCACACGGTGTATTGCGTGGTGGTTGGCTTGCTTTAAAACGATTAAGCCGATGTCATCCGTTTCACGTTGGGGGCTATGACCCAGTTCCAGATATGCCAGTCAAGCGAGAGGGGTCGGTGACCTTACTTGGGTGAACTGTGGCGGGGGTTGATTCAGGGACTCTCTCAATTGCTGTCGGCTTTTTATGATTTCACGGGAAGCTACGGCTTAGCGATCATCTTGTTAACGGTGGTCATCCGTACGCTCATGATTCCCCTTGCCATCAAACAGGCGAAGATGATGGTCGTTTCGCGGGCTCAAGCGGAGAAGATGAAGAAGATTCAACCAGAGATGAAGCGCTTGAAGGAGAAACACCGCGACGACCGCACCAAGCTCTATGAGGAGACGAAAAAACTCCAACAAGAGCACGGGGTCAGCATAGGTGGACAACTGGGAGGCTGTCTGCCGATGCTTTTGCAAATGCCGATCCTTTTTGCTATGTACCGGGTTTTGAATGGATGCTACAAAGGAATGCGGCCCGGATTTAAGTGTCCCCCAGCGCAACGGGTCCTTTCCACGAGCACCGCTCTAGGAGCGGCCATCGTCGCCGGAAATGCGGCTTTTTTGGGGATGAACCTAATCGTCTCACCCTCTGCTGCCCTTAAGGACGGAGTTGTTGGGGCGATCCCCTATTACCTGATGGTTGCGCTTATGGGCCTCACTATGTGGGTGCAGCAAAAACAGACCAGCAAGGCAACTCCGGCCACTGACCCTCAAATGGCGCAGATGCAACGGATGATGATGATCATGCCCGTGATGGTGACCTTCATCTCATTGAACCTGCCTGCGGGTCTTACGCTTTACTGGGTCGCAACCAACGTGTGGACGATCGGCCAACAGTTCGTTCTTTTCAAGAAATATGCTCCAATAGTTAACGCCCCCTCGGCCACGCTGCCAGCGACCGCTGCAGGCTTGAAGGCCAAAGCCATCGAAGCACCACCTAAGACCAATGGATCGGCGCCCCAAGGGCAGTCGAATGGGCAAGGTTCTAGCAAACCCAAAGGGTCTGGCGCTCGAAAGGGCAAGAACAAGAAGAAGAACCGCAGATGAGCGAAGATATACCCTTAGGCGAGCCCACAGCGAAGTCGGTCGAAGACATTCTTGAAGATGCCCGTGAAGACGTGCTCGACTTCGTGGAGGGGCTACTTGATGCGATGGACCTCGATGGAGATGTTGAAGCGGACATCACAACCGACGGCGAGATTTACGCGAGTATTAATGGTGGCGATGCCGGGCTGCTGATAGGAAGCAGAGGGCAAACGCTTGATTCCATCCAAGAGTTGCTTCGTACAGCCGTGGGCCGAGCCACCCAAAGTAGAGTTCGAATCATGCTTGATATCGAAGGATATCGGGATCGTCGCCGGACCGCCCTCGTGGCAGAGGCGGCCCAAATGGCTGAAAGAGCCCTACAAGAGGGAGAGGTTGAATTGCAGCCGATGACCGCCTACGAGCGAAAGATCATCCACGACGCTGTGGCAGGCATCGCTGGCGTAACCAGTTTCAGCGAGGGGCAAGACCCGAATCGCAAAGTTATTCTACGTGCGGATGAAGATCCAGCTCCAGAAGACATCGGAGCCGATGCCGGCGAGTAAGGCCCCGTTTCACGTGGAACGACGTCAATTAGAAACTTATGCACAACTGTTGATAACTGTGGCGAAAACTCACGGGCTCATAGGGTTTGATGAGGCGGAAGTAGACACGCACATCCGTAGGAGTTTAATCCTGCTGGAAATCGAAGAAGTTGGTTCTGCCACCTCCGTCATAGACGTCGGCTCGGGGGCGGGGCTTCCTGGAATACCGATCGCCATCGTCTCAGGTGGCTCGAAACAGATCGTTCTCGTTGAACCCAGGCGTAGAGCAGTGGCTTTCTTAGAGATGGTCTTGCGTGAACTCGATCTTGAGTGTCAAGTGACTCCCATGACGGCACAAATGTTCGCCCGGTCAAAGATGTTTCATCCTGCGGACGTGGTTCTGGCGAGGGCTTTGGCTGAGCCGCCTGTTGCCGTTAGGATCTGCGCCCCCTTAGCGCGAGTTGGGGGTGCTGTTGTCTTAACCGGGTCTCCTTTGGCTGCCGCATTAGATTGGGGAATCGATCTCGACTCGTATGGCCTGGGAGAGCCCCGTACGAGCCGGTTGTCAGGGCCACATGATATAACGCAGCACGTGCATATCATTCCCAAGGTAACCTAGCTTCCAATGTCGGCACCTGAGACCGAGTTCCCGATCCCTGAGACCACCCGCGTGGTCGCAGTTGCTAATCAAAAAGGTGGGGTAGGCAAGAGCACTACCGTTGTAAACCTGTCTGCTTGGCTTGCGCTTGAAGGCGCAAAAGTATTGATCGTTGACCTTGACCCTCAGGCGAACGCGACCACGGGCGTAGGCGTAGATCCGCGTAGGGTATCGGGCAATATCTATCAGATCTTGGTGGAGGACTTGGCCGCTGAGGATGCCATTGAACCTACAGCGGTTAAGAATCTCTATTGCATCCCATCAACGATCGACCTTGCCGGCGCCGAGATCGAACTGGTCCCAGCATTTTCCCGCGAACTCAAACTTCGGCAAGGACTGGAGCCGGTGATTTCGGATTACGACTACGTTTTCATTGATTGCCCCCCCTCGTTGGGCCTTTTGACTATCAACGCCCTGGCGGCGGCAGCGGAAGTTCTGGTTCCTATCCAATGCGAATATTACGCTCTCGAAGGGTTGGGTCAACTCCTAAAGAATGTCAACCTAGTTCGGTTGAGTCTAAACAGAGACCTTCGACTATCGGGCATCGTTCTTACCATGTACGATGGGAGAACCCGCCTAGCAGAGCAGGTGGCCAATGAAGTTCGTAACCATTTTCCAGGACGCGTCTTTGAGTCCGCCGTGCCGAGGAGCGTGCGGTTGGCTGAGGCACCCTCATTTGGAAAGCCCGTCGCCCTGCACGATCCTCGCTCACGGGGGGCCGTCGCTTACAAAGCGGTGGCGGGAGAATTTGCACGTCAAGTCTTAAAGGTAAAAAGTCTTACCGAAGGAGAGACTACTATGCAGGATGATATAATGGAAGAATCTGCCATATCAATCCCAGGGGATGCACCAGCTTCTCCTCTGGATTCGGTTCTAGAGGCCGCGGAAGCAGGGCTCGGCGGTTCTGTCGCGAGCGAACCGACTTCTAGTCCGCCAGCTTCGCCCGTTGGCAGCGAGACTAGCTACGCGGAGTCAACGCCGACGGACGCTGTGGCTGCCGCGGGCCCAGAACCAGCCACCGAGTTAGAGCCCCTGGCGACTGTCGCAGAACCTTGGCGCCCCCATGGGGGTGAATCGTGAGTCCGAGGACGGCGCTCGGAAAGGGCCTGGGTGCGCTGATCCCCACCGGGGCTCGCTCGCTTGAAGAGTTGTCGACCGAGCAGATATACCCCAATCCGAACCAACCCCGCCGCAGATTCGATGAAGACGCACTGGTTTCATTGGCCGCGTCGATACGTCAACTGGGACTATTGCAGCCGGTCGTGGTAAGGGTCGGCACGTCGGCAGACGATGGGCAGGAGCGCTACGAACTTGTGATGGGCGAGCGTCGGTGGCGTGCTGCACGTCGTGCCGGGTTGACCATGATTCCTGCTCTTATCGTTGAAACCGATGATCGCGGAGCTCTTGAGCGTGCACTGGTGGAGAATCTTCATCGTCAGGACTTGAATCCGCTGGAGGAAGCTGCCGCATACAGCCAGTTGCTTACTGAAGCCGGGCTGACCCATGAGCAGTTGGCTGAGCGGGTTGGACTCAGTCGTCCAGCTGTGACCAATACGATCAGATTGCTTGAGCTGCCAGACTCAGTCAAAGTGATGGTTGCGGAGGGCAAATTGAGCGCAGGCCATGCCAGAGCGTTGCTAGCGCTTGTGAATGGGCCGCACTTGCAGCGTATTTCGCAACGGGTGATTGCTGAAGGTCTGTCGGTGCGCCAGACCGAGGATCTCGTTCGCGACACCAAGGAGGGGACGGAACGTAGTGCTGTTCGGCCACCGGGGGCGGCAACCGCAATTGAACGCAACCCCGGTCTAGCCGAGATATCGGAGCGTGTTGGAGATCATTTGGGTACGCGTGTATCGGTAACCATGGGAAAGAAAAAGGGGAAGCTCATTATCGAATTTGCCACGCCAGACGACCTCGACCGTATCGTGGAGGCCATAGCTCCGCATACCGTCGTGCAGGTATAGCCGTGCGCAAGTTGCTGAAAAGGGCAGTAAAGGTATTCATGGTCGGCGGGGTCTTGGGCGCTCTGGCTGGCATCCTAACTCCCCCGAAATCTGCTCAGTTGGTGGAGCCTGAGCCAGTCGTCGTCGATCCCATCGTGCCCATCGTGAAACCCAAACCAAAGGTGGCGCGCAAGCCCCGCAAACCGAAACTGGATGTAGATCAGGTCCCTGAGAAGTAAGAAGTGATCGCACCCACGAGCGCCTGAGCGACCACCTCTAACGTTGATGGGTCAGTTAGTAATTTCGACTCCTCTGGGTTGGTTATGAAGCAAGGTTCAACTACGACCGAAGGCATCTTCGTTTCTCGTAGGATCGGGTAAGCCTTACCGTGGGTTCGGCAGTCGGTTCGTCCGGTGGCTACCAAAGCCCGTTGGATGTGGTCGGCAAGGTGCTCTCCCGGTTCCGATGCTATCGAGTCGCCCTCAAAGAAGTATGTAGCTACACCGGAAGCAATTTCGAGTGGGTGGGAGTTCAGGTGGATCGAAATGAGCAGGTCTGCGTTGAAGCCGTTGGCGAGGGCTACTCTATCTGAGTCTGATGGGTTGTTGTTGGGTCCGCGAGTTAGCGTGGTTTCAACGCTGTGGCTTTCTAATAGTGCGGCTGTGCGAGCCGCTAAGGCAAAAGCGAGCTTGGCTTCGGTGTCGCCCGAAGGCCCTATTCCGCCTAAGTCGTTGCCTCCGTGCCCGGCATCGATGACCACCCGTTTTCCAGCCAGACCAACGGCAACCGCGCGACGGGCTTCCCGCTCGCGTATGCGAGCACCAAGCCCCTTATGCGTGACCAGGCGAAGCCGATGAAGCGCTTGAACAGTTTCGGGTCCCACTATGCGATCTTCGCTGATAGCCAGATTGCGTTGGAATTCTGAAACGGCATTTGCCGTTTTGATGCCGAAGATGCCGTCTTGTTTGCCAGCCGTGAATCCGAGCGCGTTAAGCGCAGTCTGCAATTTCAAAACGTCTGAGCCTCGAATGTGCGGCTGTGCAATAGAGAGCAGCCGATCTCCTAGATCCCACGAGCCCTCGACCAAGCGTCGCCATGTGGCCTCGCCAACGACTCCATCAACCACAAGTCCAGCGTCTTGTTGGAAGCCGCGTACAGCCGACTCTGTTGTGGGTCCAAAGGTTCCGACCGTTTCCGATTGGTCGATCTCAAAACCTAGTAGGTGCAGGCGAGCCTGTAGGTCGGCCACTGCGACAGAGCGATCTTCGCGCTTCATCATTTCCATGAGGAAAGATGCTACATGCTCTGTCTGGGTTAGTTAACTGGGCTGGGTTTGGCCGACGTTGGCCGACGTTGGGCCAAGGTGGGGTTCTATCTGCTGCATGATCGAAGCTTTCGGTTGAGCTCCGACGATGCGTGCATGCTCTGTGCCGTCGCGAAATAGCATCATGGTAGGTATGGACATGACGCCGTACCGGTTCGCTGTCGCTGGATTTTCATCTAGATTCAGTTTCACGACTCGGACTCGCCCAACCTGTTCGGTTGCGATGGCCTTTAGATGTGGTTCGACCAGTTTGCATGGACTGCACCAATCGGCCCAGAAGTCGACCAAAACTGGACTATCGGAGTCGAGGACTTCGGCATCAAAGGTTGCATCGGTTACGTGGATGAGATCTGCCATGAGGCCCTCCTTAGTAGTTGTCGGTTGTTCTAACCCCTCCATGTTAACGGTCAATCAACGATATGGCTTCGAGAGCTGTCAAACGTTGCTCGATCAAAGTGATACTCGCCGCAAGTGTCGCCAAGGAGGGGGTGCCCGGTGAATACATCCGGGACCTCAAGACTTTGATGTGATATCGAAGGCTTTGTGTTTGTGCCTTGGAAGCGCGAGCGGACGAAACGGAACCGTCGTAAAGCTCTTCGAGTAATGGTTGCGGGTTCAGCCAGCCGCGCTTGGTGGATTGGATCCCAAAATGAAGATGGGGTGGAAATTCATCAGCTGTGCCGACCGGGCCGTAGCCGGAACTGCCGATCGAGCCGAGCCTTTGGCCAGATGAAACACGCACTCCCAACGCGATTCCTGGAGCGTACTCACCGAGCAGGTGGGCGTAGAAGTAGTAGTTAGTGTCGTCGCCTCTCACGCCGACACGCCAACCTGAATAGAACGTCCACCCTAAGTTTTCGATCACGCCAGGCTGAAGCGCGACCACCGGAGTGGCGCGCTCGGTGAAGATGTCGATGCCCTGGTGGGTTCCGGTTTGTTCCCAAACTCCTTTTTTTGGGTCAAGCCTCATGCGGGGGGCACCGTATGTGTCGCGCCAGTTGAGCCACCGATCATCCGCTGACAGCAACACGGGAAAAGTTTGGCCCTTGACCGTTACGGGGCTGTAATACCTCGACTGCTCAGCTGCTCGGGCAGGGCTGGCGACCGCGAATGTCCCCACGATCAGCAGCGCTATTAGTGTCCTTTTGATTCCAACCATCGTTCGGCGTCGATCGCGGCCATGCAGCCCATTCCGGCTGCGGTGATGGCTTGCCGGTAGACGTGGTCGACGCAGTCGCCGGCAGCGAAAACGCCTTCTATATTTGTCTGAGTCGAGTAGCCCGATGTACCCGGCGCGGCGATGTAGCCGGCCTGGTCCAAGTCGATCTTTGCCTCGAACAGTTTTGTGTTCGGGGTGTGTCCGATGGCTATGAAAACTCCGCCAGCGGTGATCTCGCTCGTCTCGCCCGTTGAAACGTTCCTTAGTTTGACCAATTCGACCTTGTTGTCGCCGACGATGTCTTCGACGACCGAATCCCAGATGAACGAGATCTTGGGATGTGCGAAAGCCCGGTCTTGCATGATCTTCGATGCCCGAAGCGTTTCGCGTCGATGGACAACCGTGACCTTATCTGCGAAGCGGGTCAAGAAGAGAGCCTCTTCGACCGCAGTGTCGCCTCCGCCGACGACTATTAGTTCTGCTCCCTTGAAAAATGCCCCGTCGCAGGTGGCGCAGGTCGAAACGCCGCGACCAAGTAGCCTGCGTTCGTTTGCCAGCCCGAGCATGAGAGCAGAGGCACCCGTTGAAATGATCACCGCCTCGCTGGTATAGACCTCTGGTCCGACCGAAACCTTAAATGGCGAAGATGTGAAATCGACCTCGGATACATCGTCAGTTATGTATTCGGTGCCGAAGCGTTCGGCCTGCTTACGGAATATCCCCATCATGTCAGGACCCAATATCCCGTCGGTGAACCCGGGATAGTTCTCGACTTCGCTGGTCAGCATCAATTGCCCCCCCGCCTCGAAGCCCTCGATCACCAAAGGTGCCAGGTTGGCTCGCGCTGAGTACAGCGCGGCGGTGAGGCCCGCGGGTCCAGACCCAATGATGATGAGCTTGCGGTGGTTCATCTATGAAGGATACGACGACTCGCTATGTGTGTGAAAAACTCAGAATAAGTCTGTGTGGGCTTTGCATCTCGGAGATAGCAGGACACACCAGCCGGTCTAGACCGATCACGAAAGAAACGGTCGCTTCAAAGTCGCCCGTTTCTTCCAGTTCAAGCAGAGGATTTCCAGGCAACACCAGTTCTTTGGGCCCGGGGTAACTTTTGCGGGCGGTTTCGCCATCGAATTCGTGTGCGTCGGTTCCTTGAAAGATGAGCGTAAAGAAGTGAGTGCCGTTGATGCTCACTGGGTTGCCGCTGGCGTCCTCGGTGAACGGTGGTGTGGCTTGTTTCAATTCCCAGATGGGTACGGCGGGTGGCGTGAAAGTAAATGTGATGGTGTCGGAGTTGGTCCCGGCGTCGTACTTAACATCAGTCACTTTGACCGATGTTGCGTTGCCTCCGTTTTGGGGTTGGCATGATGGGGGTGGGCGCAGCGTTGGACTTGAAGACGCGCGCGGGGAAACGTTGACAGGAGTGCGTCTTACTGGATCGCTATCATTGCTATTAGGCGTGCATGCTGAAAGTGCGAAAAGAACCAAGACAGTAAACGAGCGCATGGGCAGAAATGATAACCCTTGGGCCGTTACGCTTGCAGTGTATGGATACCGACGAGTTGTTCTGCATCAATCACCACCGTCGTGCGACGAGGGTGAGGTGTTCGTCATGCGATAAGCCCATCTGCGTTGATTGCATGCGCGCCAGTTCTGTGGGCATGAAGTGCCCGAACTGCGCGGCGGTCCCACGCCGGGCTACTCGTATCGGCAAAACGCGTCACAAGGTGGCGGCTTGTGCAGCGGGCTTGGCTGTTGCGACGGGGGCTGGAGCGATCCTTGTGTTGGTCCCATTCGGAAGTTTCATCCTGCCGATATTTGTTGGATATGCAGTTGGCCAGTCGGTTGTCCGAGCCGCGCATAGGCAGTCGCACGCTCCGATCAAAGTCATAGCTGTCGTGACAACCGTGCTCGGGCTTGTTCTCGGGCCGATCCTTGTTGAGTTGTTCCAGGGTATTCCGCCCGAGTTCATCGTTGCGTCACTGCCAGCAGTCATACGTTCGCAGGCGGTGTCGATACTTATAGCGGCTGTGTTTGCTTTCGTTTCGGTGGGTCGGTAGATCTGGCTAACGGGGGCGTGACGATGAGTAGTTAAGGGCCGCGCAGTCGGAGGGATTAACCAACCAGTATTGGAGTCGGTCGAGCGGAGCGTCGTCGTTGAGGTTGGGGGTCCATACGTACACCAGCAGCCACGCTGGGGCAGTCTTGAAAGTTGCTTGGCGAACGGCAAGCGGCATCGTGGGATGCCGTTGCAACTGAAGCACGCTGCGTAAACATCGCTGATCGCTGCCTTGGGGATAATCGGCATCGAGCGGGACTTGAACTACTTCTGGGTCCTGCGTCCCCCGAGGTGCAGGATCGGAGCTCGTGTTAGGGGCAAGTGCCTTGATGGCTTCTTCTTGGTGGGCACCAACGTCGGAGACGCGATACTGCTTTATGCCTTGGCCTACTTCCGCCCATCCCTCAACCATGGTTCTGACTTGTTCTGGTGATTCGAACTGCAGGATGGCCGCGGTATCGGTGCCGCCGATACCGCTG
Source organism: Actinomycetota bacterium (assembly GCA_039929185.1). Classification (GTDB taxonomy): domain Bacteria; phylum Actinomycetota; class CADDZG01; order JAHWKV01; family JAHWKV01; genus JBDSRR01. Next base: position 11,741 of record JBDSRR010000051.1, on the reverse strand, counting down.
ATCTCCTTGTTATTTCGTGTTCCGACATTGGCAAAAACGATCATTCCGGCAACGACCGCTACTCCTGATGCCACTGCCCAAAACGCGGCCAAAGCACGCCTCGGTCGAGGGGCGCGGCTCGCTTTGATGCGTGAGCGATCCAAAACGATCGTGCGCAGGGTGCGTTGCTCGTCTGCCGTGAGTGCGATTTGCTCAAGTGAAGACATAGCTTGTTTCGCACGCGTCAAATTAGCGAGCTGCTCTGCGCAGGCAGGGCATTGCCGAAGGTGAGCTGGGATGCTCAATCGCTCCTCCTCGGTAGTTTCCTGGTCGAGGTGGGCGCTCAGAGTCTCGGTTTTTATGTGCCTCATTGGTCTTCGTCCCTTAGACGGCCTGTATCGATGTTGAGTTCCTCGTCACCTGAGCCCAACAGCTGAGCCAGGGCGCTGCGACCTCGTGCGATCCGACTCTTGACCGTTCCAACAGGCACATCAGCCACCTCGGCTATCTCCTTATAAGAAAGACCTAAGATATCGCGCATGACGATGGCATAGCGCTGATCGTCGATGAGTCGTTGAAGAGCGTCTTCGATAACCATCTGGTCGGTAGCCGCTCGGATCGGATCGTCACTGTGGATCCGTGGCTCGATCGATTCAGTTGGTACGGGAGTTCTGGCCTTCTTTCTGCCAAGATCGTGACAGGCGTTGGTTGTCAGCCGGTACAACCATGTACTGAACGCCGATTGACCTTTGAAATCACCAACTTTGCGGAACACGGTCAGAAGAACTTCCTGGGTTACATCCAGCGCATCGCTCCTGCTGTTGGTGATCCTGTACGCAAGTCCATAAATCTTGGCCTCGTGGCGTCTAAGCAGGACTTCTAGAGCGTCGCGATCATTCGAGCGAACGAAAGCAATGACTAGGTCTTGGTCGTCAGCAGTCTCAAGGTCGAAGATGTGCATGAGTGAAGCATTATGGCTTAGCTGAAAGTCCGAATGTCGATGATGGCCACTGAATAGTCACGACCGCTGTCTGGGGGCCGTGGGGCTCTCGCCAAACGGGTTATCCAGATCATCCAATACCTGTGTTGGCCTTTGACGTGAAAGACTTCGGAAGTCGAGACTTCGATCGACGCACCAGGCGGTGACCATGTTTCGGCGTCGTCCGAAAAACGTATGGTGCCTTGCCAACCGCCGGTCACCGAATCGACTTCGATCCGAGAAACAGGGACGCCTCTACCAAGGTCGACATAAATGCCCACTCCGTCTTTGAGTCCACCAAGATCGTCGCGTCGGTAAGACGCCGTAGTCCAGGCAGTTTGGGCGTCGGTGTCAAAGGCCGCCCCGACCTTGGTTTCATTTTCAGACCCGTCTCCGGGTTTGGGGTCGAAAGTACCTGCTGCCTGGATCGTTATCCTGGCTCCTGCCTCGTCGATGCTTGTCTGGTTGTCATCGAAAATGCCATCGAGCCGCCCGGAAACAACTGTATAGATCAGTGCTGCCGCTGCTAGGAGTATCAGGGCTGCTCGGGCCAACCATTTACTCTCGGATTTGAGGAAAGAGGTTTGGTCCTGGGGCGGTTGAGAAATCTGTTGCATCGAATGCCCACGAGTTGCGGAGTGCACCAATGCATCGGCTAAGGAAGAAACCTGTTCGAAGCGATCGGCCGGGTCGACGGCGAGGCAGCGAGTCAATGCAGCATCCAAGGCTCTGGGGACGTCGGGTCGGAGGTCACGAAGTGGCCTAGGTATCCTGGTTAGTCGATCGGCAGCGATAGCCATTTCTGTTTCACCCGCGAAAGGGAAATGCCCTGCCACGGCTTCGTAAAGGACGAGCCCGAGCGAGTAGATGTCAGCGCGTTCGTCAGGCTCGGAGCCACGGACTTGTTCTGGCGCCAGGTAGCGGAGCGATCCCAACGGTGCTACCTCCGGCGTTGTGAATGTGGCCTTTGCGATCCCGAAATCGCCGACCTTCACCTGCCGATCCCACCCGAACAAGATGTTGGATGGTTTGATATCTCTGTGGATCACACCAGCGGTATGCGCGTAGTTGAGTGCTTCACATACGGCGATGCCTATGTCTTGGGCGGTCACGGAGTCGATGGGCCCATTGCTTGATAGATCCTTTAGGGTCCCTCCCGATAGGTATTCCATCACTATGAAAACAACGTCGTCGTGATCGCCAGTGTCGAATATGGGCACGACATTAGGGTGAGTAAGGCGAGCTGCGGCTAACGCTTCCTGGCGGAATCGGTCGCGTATCTCGGCACCGCTGTTTATGCCGGGATCTAGGATCTTTACAGCGACTTCGCGCTCAAGGACTTCGTCGATGGCTTTCCAAACTTGAGCCAAACCCCCGATTGCGATCTCGGCGGTTAGAAGGTATCGAGCAGCTAGTCTGGTTGCTACAGCGGAAACTTCCTGGTTTCGGTGGCTTCGAAGACGGTGAATTTCTTGAAATAGGCGATCTTGTGGATGAACAGAGTCTTTGCCCTTTTTCTCACTGTTACGGTCGCCGTGCGAGCGTTGGGGTCAACCGCAACGGAAATCAGCTTTCCGCCCTTGTCTTTGACCACGGTTAGAGCGGCTTCGTCGGGGTCGCCACCCGATTTGGCGGCGAATACCGCCGCCTCCGCCGCTTCGGAAGCAGTTTCGATGGCGCCCCCTCTATTTAGCAACACGCCGGCCGTTTCGATCAGAAGGGCACCTCCGATGAAAATAAATAGGAGGAGCTTTATCAGCCAGCCAGCGATCTGACCGGTGTCTTGTCTTAAATGCGTCGAGTGGCTGATCGACGGATCCATTGCAACTCCTCGCTTTGAAAGAACCTTGCGGCTACTAAGAAGACTAACAGGCCGCCTAGCGCGGACACGGTAACCTGAAGTATCTGACCGCTCAGGTTCTGGGGCCAGTTCAACGAGACGACGAAGAGCGCGGCGGACCAGGTTGCAGCGGAAGCTAATCCGGTGACCACCATCGTTCTGGGCATACCGATGAGCAACAGTTTGCCGGTGCGGCGCCTGATAATGGCAAGGCCGATGACACTAGCGATCAGGTAAGAAGCGCCGTGCCCCACTGCAAGGCCCGCGATCTTGGCGTTCGGTGTTGTCAGGAACTGGAACAGGGTGACGTTGACGGTCACGTTTACGATCAGCGCGGCCGCGTTTATCAGCATGGGTGTCTTGGTGTCTCCGAGCGCGTAGAAACCCCGGAGTACAACGTAGAACATTGAGAAGAACAAGATCCCCGGTGCCCAGGCGAGAAGTACTGTAGAAACCAAGGCGGTGGAAGTTGAACCGGCGATCCCGTGCTCTAAGAGAAGGCCTATCACTTGTGGTGCGATTGCCAGATATCCGGCGATCGAAGGCAAGATAACGAAAGCAACCGCCCTTAACGCGCGGTTCATGTGTTCTGTGAACCCCGGCATGTCGTTGGTTACCGCCTTGTCGGCCATTTCGGTGAACATAACCGCAGCGATGGAAACGGCGAGTAACCCGTGTGGTAGTTGAAAGAATACGAACGCGGTTTGATAGCCAGCTACGCCACCTTGGATCCGGTAAGCGAGTAACAGAGCAACCCAAAGACCGATCTGGTTGATGACCACATATCCCAACAGATAGCCGGAAAGGCGCGCGAGACGTCGGATATCAGGGTCAGCAAAGCCCAGGCTAGCCGACCAGCGCCAGCCCACTGCCCGCATGTAGACGAAGGGCACGATGCTGAAAAGCGCCACACCTAAGGTAGTGCCTAGTCCCAACAGCACCAATCCGCTTGTCGAAACTCTTTCGAGTGAACGTAGGTAAACAGGGATGGTCAGTGCGAAAGCTACGAATACGCCGGCAACGGTCAAGTTGTTGAGTACCGGAGCGATAGCGCTCATCCCGAATCGCCTATGGGCTTGCAGAACCGCGCCAGATATCTGAGCGAAGGCGTAGAAGACGATCTGCGGCATGAACAGGCGCAGCAGGAAAGTTCCGACGCGTCTTTGGAGTTCGATGTCGCTGGAGTGAGATCCCCATGTATAGGCTTTAAGTATCAAAGGGGCGAGGAATATCCCGATAAGCGCTATCGCCGTCAGAACGATCAGGGAAAGGTTTGTAACCTTTGATATGAATGCCCATCCTGCTTCGGCCCCGTCGCGATCTCGCACCTCGATGTAAACCCTGATGAGTACCGATGACAGCACCCCGCCCAAGATGAGTTCGAAGATGATGTTTGTTGTCGAATTGGCAAGGGAGTAGGTATCGGCGAGCCTGTTCTCGGCAACTCCGATAGCGAAAGCCATGGCTGCTAAGCGCAAGAATCCCGTTGCGCGCGATAAACCAGTGCCAAGAGCTGCCACTGCGGTGTTGCGACCGATGGATCGGCTCAAGTGGCTGCTCGCTTGCGGGCGAGCCCTCCGATCCACCACACCAGCAGGAAGAAGGCTGCCCCCGCGGTGATAGCGACTGCAACTCCTGAATATGCTGTGGATTGGATTATCAAGTCGCTTTCATCGAGCACGAACCCACCGGGAGTCTCGACCAGAAGATGAAGGGCGAACGTGCCGGTGGCCTGGGCTTCAGAAAAGACTTCGATCGGCGGGGACCGCGGCGGTAGCTTGTCCAGAAAGATACAGCTCTCGCGCGTTGAGTTGCGATCGGTCGCATTGCAGGGCCTAACATCACCGCGGGCAGGGAAACTCAATTTGCTAGAACGTAATCTCACTACTAGGTCAACTGGATAGTTGAGCCCCGACCGTATCGAAAGCGGGATCACTCCTGTGCGCGACGTGAGAGTAATGGTCTGTTTGGCGGGGGCATTGATCGCGTCGAACTCGCGTTTGATCGCGGAGGGTACAGCCGTTGCGAATCGTTTTCCAGTCTCCATCCGCGCTCGACTGGTCCACCAGTCTGAGCTTTCTGAGATAAGAAGTTGGCGGTCGAGTCGGCTGAGGCGAGATCGTGGAGGGTCAAGTTCGGCGTATCGCTTTATCTGGGTTTGCGCCTGCTTCAACGCCGTGAAAGATTCTGCTGGTGGGATGGAAAGATTGGATGTCGATGGAAGCGCCTTATCTAGTAGAGCGTTCGTAGCGGCTAGGTCGAAGGGCTTGTTGTTGGATGGTTTGTAACCGTCATTCATGCGAGTCGGGGTTGTTGTCACAAGCCAGGGTGAGCGACTCAACAGGTCGAATACTTCCTTGACGAAAACTGGGTGGGGTGCCCAGTTCGCCGGTGCCGTTGCGACTACGGCTCGAGTTTGGCCTGGAAATTCGAGCATCACGGTAAGTGTCTCTGCGAGGAAGCGTTGTCGGAAGATAATCGGTCGATCAGAGCCTAGCAACCGCTCACTTAATGCCAGGTCTGTGATCAGCGCCGTCGTGGGCGATGACGTGCGGGTCTTGATCTGAACCGGTTCTGGGCGGGTTATCAAAGGGTCCCCAGGCACCCGAAGGGACATCGGAGACAAGATGGTGTGGTCGAGCGACGACTGTTGGAGCAACGTGAGGGTGGCTTCGTCAACCAGTCCCCCTACGGGCAAGAACCATTTAGCCGGGGGATCATCGCCACCTTGCGCTATCTGGGCCTGGGCGCGTCCGGGCAGGTCTGCTCGGACCAACGCGGGAAGCAGTCCAGCGGAATATGGGAACAGCACGATCTCTGTGTTCGATCGGGTTGCTAGCGCCCGGATGCGAAGTAACGTGCGAGCAGCGGACATTGCACGCGGGTCGTCGGGTCCTACCGTCTGTGTCTTTTTGCCAACGGAGGTTATGAAACCGTCAGCCAGATCTGCCAGGGTGTCTAGTAGGAGCCCACTTGGAGCGAGGGAAACGGCTGTGTCAGGAGAAGCTTCGAGCGCGTCGAGGATGTTACTTATGCGTCCGCTATCTATCGACCGCTCCAAGCTGTTGGATGTCACTGAGTCTGGCCGCTGACTGTCTGCATAGATCGGCGGAGAGTGCAGCGGGACGACCAAGCAGATCCCTAGCCGGGGTGCTCCGTCGAAAACGAAATAGACGAGGTGGGTGCTGATCGAAGCCGAGTTGCCGCCAACTGTGCGGTTGATGCCTATCTGCAGCGGGTAGGCACCGCTTGCGGTTCTGGTGCGGAAGAATCTGAATTCAGCCAATGGTTTGTTGATCGTGAACTGGCGAGTTTGTCCAACTTCGACTGTCCCCTCAAGGACTATCGCTTCGGTACCTATCTCGGGACCGAATGCGGGTTTGGCATCAAATGTACGTTTCAAAGTTGAACGGTTTCGCACTCGATCGTGAAAAGAAAGAGTCATCGAAAGCCCGCTCGCTGCAATCGCGGCTGGTTTATCGGGGTTAGTAACCTCAAGTACCAATCGCAGCGAGTCCGCTGGGCCCACGAATGCTGGAAACTCGATCAAGTTGAGATTCAGTGCCGGTATCGCCGTTGGTATCGCCACCGGAGGCGCTGCCTTCGCCGTCGTGAACGTAGCCGTCATCAGCAGCGCGAGGGCAATCGCTTTCCTACCGGGGTTGGTCACGGTCTCGATAATGCCGCAACCTCGAGCGCTGCGTAGACGACGGCGATCACCAGAAGCGATGATGCGACGAAACGTAAAAGCCGCTGGTCCGCAGTTTTGATAGCGGTTATGGCCCCCAAACGCGCTCCTGGTATGACTCCAAGGGCAAGTAATCCTGCGATGGTCCAGTCAATGTTTCCGACGTAGGTTTGAGTGATGACGTTGGGAACGACCGTTAGCGCGATGATCGCTAGCGATGTCCCTAGGGCTTCCTTGGGGGGGAAGCCGAAAGTCTTGATGAAGACCGGAATCATAAGGAATCCTCCACCCACGCCAAGTAAGCCGGAAAGAAATCCCGTAGCTATGCCAAGGGTCACGTAATGCGCCGGGCCAGGCGACATGGCCTTATGTTCTTTTTGCGGTGTCGATCCGTGGGTCGGTAAGATTCGAAGAGCGAGAACGAACAGTAACCCCGCCGTTGCAAGCATCAAGATGTGCCCATTTATAGCTCGAGTCGTGAGCGCCCCTGCTATAGATGCAAGAGCGGCCGGGGCTGCGACCCACGGCAATGCAGCCTTTCGAACCAGCCCTTGACGCCAGTATGTGAATGCTCCTACAAGGGCGGAAGGGAGGATGGCTGGAACCGTAGTTCCGATCGCAAGGTAGGGACTCATCCCAAGGGCTCTTACCAAAGGGGTAGCGATGATGGCCCCGCCAACGCCGAGACCGCCCGATACTAGCCCTGAAACAAATCCAGCAAGCACGAAGGCGGCGATCGTCATTTGGGCAGGATATGTTGCCAGATGGCCATGGGTGGGGGAGTAACAAGGTAACCTGCTTCCCGGAACTTAAAGACAAGCATCTGACACGAAGGAGTATCGAGTTGGCCACCGAGATTCAAGGCACGTCCAACATAAGCGAATTCCTAAGATATCTGGTTGAAAAAGACGCCTCCGACCTGCATCTCAAGGCTGGCGCCCCCCCCATAATCCGAGTGAATGGCATCCTTTATCCCTCGGAATTCGATCGCCTGACGCCTAACGATACTGAACGTGCCGCCATGGAAATCATGAGCGATCGCATAGCCCAAGATTTCAGCGCGACCGGCGAAGCCGACTTCGCGTATGCCAAGGATGGCCTCGGGCGCTTCCGGTGCAACGTTTTTCGTCAGCGGGGATCAGTGGGGATTGCGGTCAGAAGGGTTCTTCCTGGCTCGCCTTCGTTCGATAGCCTTGGCTTGCCGGCTTCAGTTGCCAAGGTTACAGAACAGGTTCGCGGCCTTATCTTGGTGACGGGCATGACGGGTTCAGGTAAAACAACCACGACTGGGGCGATGATCAATCACATCAACTCAACCCGCAGTGTCCACATAATCACCATTGAGGACCCCATCGAGATACTGCATCCCGATCGCATGTCTATCGTGAATCAGCGCGAGATCGGCATCGATACAGCCGACTTCAGCCAGGCACTAAGGCGCGCCATGCGCCAAGACCCAGATGTTATTTTCATTGGCGAGATGCGCGATGAAGAAACAGTTCATGCTGCGCTTAGCGCCGCGGAAACGGGGCACCTTGTCATTTCAACCTTGCACACCATCGATGTTGCGGAAACCGTCAACCGCGTGATCGAGTTCTTTCCACCGCACCAACAAAAACAAGTTCGAATATCTCTAGCGGGGGCATTGAAAGGCATCGTTAGTCAGCGGCTTCTCCTGAGCAAGGACGGGCAGGGGCAGGTTCCCGCTGTCGAGGTCTGCGTCATGAATGGACGGATATTCGATCTGATAGTTAACCCCGAACAGACTCATCTCCTGCACGACGTGATAGCTGAAAGTGCCTTTTATGGGATGCAGACCTTCGATCAATCTCTACTTGGCTTGTTCCGAGAAGACAAAGTCACCTTGGAAGATGCCATCAGCGCGTCCAGCAACCCTCATGACTTCCAGATCATGTTGCGACAGTCGGGTTTGCTAGAGAGTTGAAAACCCCCATACCCCCCGCCGCCGAGCAGGTGGCGAGGGAATTTGAACGCGCGGGCAAACGCGTGTGGTTGGTTGGTGGATGGGTCCGCGATGCCTTGCTGAATAGGTCGCACACCGACCTCGACTTAGCGACGGATGCCACTCCGCAAGAATCATCTGAGATATTGCACAAATGGGCGGGAAAGATTTGGACGACGGGCATCGAATTCGGCACCGTTGGGGCGCAGCGCAAGGGTGTTCAGGTTGAGGTAACGACGTTTCGGACCGAGGTCTATTCCGAAGATTCGCGCAACCCCACGGTCAACTTCGCTCACGACTTAGAAACCGACTTAAGCCGCAGAGATTTTACGATCAATGCTATGGCTATCAGCCTTCCAGATGTAACCATCGTCGATCCCTTCGGTGGCATGAACGACCTAGCCGCACGGCGACTTCGCACGCCTCTTGCACCCGAAGTCTCCTTCGCTGATGACCCCTTGCGCATGCTGCGTGCTCTTCGATTCGTGTCCTCTTTAGAATTTGAGATTGACCCTTTAGCGCTAGAGGCGATACGCACCATGAGGTCGCGACTTGCGATCGTGTCGAAGGAACGTATACGCGAAGAATTCTCGAAACTGATGCTCGGACCGGGAGTTTCAAAGGCACTTTGGCTGGCATCCGAGACCGACCTGGCAGAGGAATTTCTACCAGAACTTCCATCTTTAAAGTTAGAACAAGATCCCATCCATCGGCACAAAGATGTGTTCACTCATACGCTTGTTGTGCTCGAAAACGTGATAGCGGCCGAACAAGAAGCGGACCTGGCGCTTCGTCTGGGTGCCTTGCTGCACGATATCGGCAAGCCAAAGACGCGCCGGATCGGCCCTTCAGGTGTGAGCTTTCATCATCACGAGGTAGTGGGTGCCGATATGGCCGAGATGCGGCTCAAGGAACTTAGGTATCCGTCCGCTTTGGTCGCGGAGGTGCGTGAACTGGTTTACCTTCATCTGCGTTTTCATACCTACCGCCTTGGATGGACTGACAGGGCAGTTCGTCGATATGTGCGCGACGCAGGGGCGCTCCTCGGCAAGCTCAACACATTAGTGAGGGCCGATTGCACCACTCGCAATGTCAACAAGGCGCGGCAGTTGTCAGAGCGGATGGATGAGTTGCAGGCGCGGATCCGCGAACTTGCCGGCAAAGAAGAACTGGGACGTCTTCGTCCTGCTCTTGATGGACGCCAGATAATGAACCACCTTGACATGGCGCCCGGGCCTTTGGTTGGCGATGCTCTTGATTTCTTGATGGAAGTTCGTCTGGATGAGGGGGAGATCGAAGAGGAAGAGGCCTTCCGTAGATTGGATGAGTGGTGGAAGACGCGGTCGTAGGTCCCCCTGAGGATTGGTACAACGGGCTTGCCGCCCACCTTTCAAGTGCTTACCTTCGATATGGCTTCACGATGGGAACCTCGCAGGAGGTTGATTTCCTGTTGCCGCTGCTGCGACTTGCCCCCGGCAAACGGTTACTCGATGTTGGGTGCGGACCGGGGCGGCATGCCATCGAGTTCGCGCGTCGAGGGGTCGAGGTCGTCGGAGTCGATCTATCGCCCGACTTTTTGTCAATAGCGCGAACAGATGCGGCTGAGGCTGATGTTTCCATCTCGTTTTTTGAGATGGACGCGCGCGAGTTGGCCTTCGAGGAAGAGTTCGATGCAGTTATCAGCCTCTGCGAGGGCGCATTTGGTTTGGGTTTCGACGACCTGGTCATCCTTGAGGGGATGCGAAGGGCACTTCGCCCGGATGGCAGGCTCGCCGCAGCAGCTGTCAACGTGTTCTATGTGCTGGAGCACATGAAGTCATCTGGTCGATTTGATCCGGAACGGATGTTGTATCAGGAGACTGTCGACGATGTCATTGGCGGTGACGGAACCAAACGCCCGTTCACGATGTGGAATTCGTGTTACACGCCACGCGAGTTGCAGTGGCTCGCGAATGGGGCGCGTCTGGAACCTGAGGTTGTGTATGGCGTGTCGCCTGGGGATTACGCTCAGGTGCAGCCGGGGTTCGAGCATCCCGAATTGCTGCTTATCGCCAGAAGACCGTCCGTTTAAGATGCGGTTGTGACGAACGCCATCCTGCAGGTCCATGATTTGCGCAAGATTTATTCATCCCGCAAACGGGGTCCCATAAATGCCGTCGATGGTCTTAGTTTCGAGGTTGTAAAAGGGGAATTGCTGGGTCTGTTAGGCCCCAATGGAGCGGGCAAGACGACAACCATCAAGTCGATCTGCACCTTGATCCATCCCACTTCCGGAACGATCCATGTCGACGGCATCGATGCGGTAGCCCACCCTCGGGCTGCGGTTCAAAAGATGGCGGCGGTCCTTGAAGGTAATCGCAATATCTACTGGCGACTGACCACAAAAGAAAACTTGGAATTGTTTGCTGGCTTGCACGGCATCGCATCGCGCAAGGTCCGCCCGTTGATCGATGACTTGATCGAACGCTTTCATCTTGGCGATAAGATATCTGCAGAGGCCCGCGCGCTGTCGCGTGGTATGCAACAGAAGTTGGCTGTGGCGTGCGCATTTGTAAAACAAACCCCCATCCTTCTTCTTGACGAGCCCACCCTTGGGCTCGATGTCGAGACCTCACACGAATTGCGGGAGCAATTGCGCCAGATGGCCGTCGACGAGGGCCGAACCATCTTGTTGAGCAGCCATGACATGGATGTCGTTCAGGCTATGTGCGAGAGAGTAATCATCATCAACGCAGGCAAAGTTGTTGCCGACGACCGAGTTTCGAACCTGCTTGAGCTTTTCAAGGCGCGTGCGTATCGCTTCACTTTGAAACATGCATTGGCCAGTCATTTCGAAATCGCGCTGAAGGACCGTTTCCCGTTGATAGAAGTTAATGGGGCGAGTTTGGAAGTCGAACTCGCAGATGGTGCCGAGATATATGAATTGATGGATCTGTTGCGTTCGTCTGGGGCGGAGATCGAGGCCATCGACCGAAAAGACCCCAACCTAGAGGAGGTCTTCTTGAAGGTCGTTCGTAAATCTACCGAGGGCGCGCAATGACCCGCGCAATGACCAAAGACCTCATCGTGTTCAAGGCCATCTTTAAGCAGGTTTTCATCCAAACACGCCGTTACATCTTCGAAACGGTTTCAGGAGTGATCACCTTGCTATTGTTTTTCCTCGGTTTGTTCTATGGGGCGAAGGCGTTGGTCGGGGGATCGGGCGCGAACCTAGGCTCGACTCTGGAAGCCCTGGTCGTTGGATACATGGTGTGGGCGCTCGCCATCTTTATGTACAGTTCAGTTTCGCAAA
>JBDSRR010000050.1:0-3552 GCA_039929185.1 Actinomycetota bacterium | reverse complement strand
TGGGACTTTTGGGCATGGGCAAGATCGAGGAAGGGCTCGCATTGCACACGGAGAGTTACCAAAGATGCCGAGATGGCGGGTACTGGTGGTATGCATCAAACATCGCATGGAACGAGAATTGGAACCGGGCACACATGATGCAACCGGGGGGAGACGACGTCGTGGCAGTGCTTTTAGAGCTTGCATCCGACAGGTCAGAGGCTCCCATCTGGCTTTCTACGGCCTCTGCTTACGCCCTACGAACCTCCGGACTCATACAAGAGATGCTGAGTAAAGCACAAGAGGCGTTCGATCTAGGTGCAAGAGACGGTTACTCACGGATGACCTACCGAGCCCAACTCTTGGTCGCAGAAGCACTCGTGGAACTGGGCCGCATCGACGAGGCGAAAGCCACGCTGCCCGACCGGTCAAGCAGAGTTGAGATGCAAGACCTCATCTACGACACGCCAGCGCAGGTAAAAACGCTCCTCGCCGCCGGTGACATAGAAGGGGCGGTTCGCCAGGCAAAGGAAGTTATGCAAGTCGCATCACGACTCAACATATATCGGATCACCCTCGCCTGGGCCGCAGAAGCGTTCTTCGCGGCGGAGATGCTTCCTGAAGTCGAATCCCTTTTAAAGGCGGGGCGCTCTGCACCAACGACCGCAGGGGATGCTTATCTCGACCAGATGGAAGGAAGACTGCAAATGGCGAAGGGCAACGCGGCCCAAGCTGTCGAACTGATCCAGCATGCGATCAAGGACTTCGCCGCAGCAGGATTCGTCCTCGAAGGATTGAGGGCCAACATATGGATGGCAAAAGCGCGGGCTGAGATTGGCGACGACGATCAGGCCATAAAAGGGTTGCAGGCGGTCATCGATGAGGCATCGCGTTTGGGAGCCGAGTTGATACGGTCGGAGGCCATCCGGATGGCCAACGATCTAGGTCTTGCGATCACCGAAACCGTGTCGGTATCGGAACCATCTGAAGGACCACCAGAGTTGATCGACCTTGGCGAGAAAATGGTGACAGTGATGTTCGCCGACGTACGCGGCTATACCGCCATGACCGAACACACATCGCCCGAGGAGATGGCAGACCGCATCGGTTCACTGCACCGATGGTCTAAACGCGAGATCGAAAAGCACCACGGATTAGTGGACAAGTTTGCAGGAGATGCAGTGATGGCCACATTCAACGTTTCAGGCGCTACCGTTGATCATTGCGACCACGCGCTTCAGGCGGCGCTGGCGCTTAAAGACAAGGCAGCGCTGATGGACATGGAGGTAGGGATCGGCATCGCCGTGGGCCCTGCGATAGTAGGCAGACTCACCGAAGGTGGCAACGTCACTGCTCTTGGTACAACGACGAATCTTGCGGCACGTCTACAAACTACTGCGGCAGGAGGCGAGGTCTTGTTATCGGAAGAAGCATATGAACGCGTAGCCAAATCGCTTTCGAGACGCGGCGTAAGTGCAGAGCGTTCAGAGACAGAGTTGAAGGGCCTCGGACTAACTACCTTCTACCGAATGACGTGAGACAGACCGACTGAGGTTCGCGTCGGATAGCCCGTGTCACGTGCAGGTTGACGCGAACCTCTAGCCTTTCGTTAACGGCTGAGTTTTTCGACGAGGGTTTTGGCGTAAGCCTCTTCCCATCTACCAGAGCCCCCGCCATCGGCGAATTCCTTGCCACACCCGACCAACAGGTAGACAAGTTCACTGCGGATGGGGGCCGCTCCTAGGACCTGGGGAAGTTCAGACAGGTTGATAAGCCAATCGGCGTACCAGGAGGCCCAATCGGGATCGTCTCCATCAACATTTTGATAAACCATGTGATGCGTCTCGCCGGCTTGAAGCAATATTTCCGCGACGCGCTCAACTGTATCCACGGACCTGAGGGTATCGCGCTTTGGTCAGGCCGTGATGGTTGGCTTGAAATCTCTGTGCTGAAGATCCTGAAGAGCGGACTTCTGCTCCCAAAGCGAGAAGCGATCGATCAAATCATCAATTTCGAAGCCGATGGAAGCGGCTAGAAATTCCAGCGAGATAGCGAGTCCGTCGGCGTTCAAATCGGCATGGCGAGAATCATCAACCTCGACAGTTCGCGCGACCAACTGTCCAGGGTGAAGATCAACCGTAAGAACGTCTACCTCGCTATCGTACGTGTATCTCATCGGCATCCTCCTCAACTAATAGTTTATTCGTCTGGCGAGGCTACGGTAATCACTTTTAAAGGATCGGTCTCAGCAACCACCACCTTAAGACGGCGGCCGCCAACGGTCCTTCGAAGCACTTTCGTCGGAGGCAGCCCGGGAGTAGGCCGCCCAGCTGACATGAACTCGGGTGCTTGGACCACAGCCGCAACCTCCGCCTCGGTGATTCCTCGGACAACCATCTGTTTCCGGGCGTGGAGCGAGTACGCAAACTTAGGTTTTCCTGTCATGTCGATGACGATAGGGCGTGGGTACGACACCCAGTAATCTGGGCCGATCGAAGGCAGCATTCCCGCCGACGGACAATGGCATCCAACAGCCATCCTCTTCGCTTATTATCTCGGCGATGACAACAGAACCAGTCACTGGCTCAACGGGGGTGCAGCCAGCCTTCTACCGACTCGGTGCCTTTTGTCATCGGCGCAAATGGCTCGTGATTGCCCTTTGGATGGTGGGATTCGCTTTGGCATTGCCCTCGGTTGGCAAGCTTCCCGATCGCTTGTCGCAGGGCGGATTCGAAGTACCCGGTTCGCAGTCAGACCAAGTGCGTATCGCGCTTCAGACCGAGTTCAATGATCAATCCCAATTCTCGGACTTGCTAGTGATCCGCAGCACCTCTCTCACGGCAAACGATGCAGAGTTTCGAAGGGTCTTCCAAAACGTAAAGGCGGAACTAGAAAAGGCTCCGGGCGTCGCGAAGGTTGCTGACCCCTATGCGTCGCCAGACCGCACCATCTCGCGCGACGGACACACCGCTATCGCACAAGTAGCCCTTAGCGACACACAGGATGCTGCCCTCAAACATGCGAACGAGGTCAGCGCTGCGGTAAAGAGGGGCGTCGGCAACGCCAAAGTCGAAGCGTTGATAACTGGTTCCGCGCCTTTCTACGCGGCGTTCACCGAAACTACTGAGAACGACTTAAAACGCGCCGAGGCGATAGCGCTACCGATAACGATCGCGATCTTGGTGGTCGCATTCGGATCATTGATCGCAGCGGGTGCGCCAGTCGCACTTGCCTTGCTTAGCCTCGTCATCGCATTCGGATTGGTGTCGGTCGTTGCTTCGCAAACCACCGTCAGCGTATTCACTCAAAATATCGCGTCCATGATCGGCATCGGCGTTGGGATCGATTACTCACTGTTCATACTCACGCGGTTTCGTACCGAGTTGAAAACAGGTAGAGGAGTTGCCGAATCGGTCGCTCACGCGATGGCAACCTCGGGCAAAGCTGTCTTCGTCTCCGCCCTAACGGTAGCTGTGGCTTTATCGGGGACCCTTCTGGTGAACCTTGCAGCGTTCAGGTCGATGGGTGGCGGCGCCATGATTGCAGTCGCTGTTGCTGGCGCTGCAGCGCTTA
>JBDSRR010000049.1:0-13645 GCA_039929185.1 Actinomycetota bacterium | reverse complement strand
CAGAGGGATCCGCATCTGCACCGCCACGACATCCAGCCGAGAGACCTTCACGAATTCCTCGACCTCACCCACTTTGCGATAGGAATCGAAACTAATGACGGCGAAAGATGCCTGCCTCGGTTGTTTTGCTGCTTTCGTTTTTAGTATCTCGGTTCGTTTCGGTATGTAGTCCGACAGCGCGTCGTTCTTGCTCGGGCCCAACCGAGCCCCCTTCGCAGGGACAGAATCGCCATCGCTCGACGAGTCAGTCGACGACAGCTCTGCAACTGGACGAAACTGGTTTACAAGTACGGTTGCAAGTCCGCCGACGAACAGGGGAACCGCGAAAAGGAACATCAACAACTCCGGGCGCTCTCGGAAGTAGCGAGTCAACCTTAGTCTGCGAGACTCAGCCATCTCGTGCGATCGCAAGGGCAGTTTGCAGTTCGGCGGGAAGTGGTTCTTCAACGTCGATCGGTTCAGAGCTGATCGGATGGGTGAACCGAAGCGAGCTTGCGTGTAAGAAGGGACGAGTCAAGCCAAAGCGCGCCGCCAGGATCATCGTCGCCTTGCCATAAACGCTATCGCCCACAACGGGGTGCCCGATCGACTGCATATGCACTCTGATCTGATGCGTACGCCCCGTGTCGAGTGTCGCCTCGACCAACGAGGATTCACCTAAAGCCTCGAGAACTCGAAAGTCCGTTACGGCCGCCCTGCCTTGGGGCGTAACACTCATTCGTGTTCGATCTTTAGTGGATCTTGCGATCGGCGCATCGATGCGCCCCGTAGGCAGCCTTGGCACCCCCATCACGAGTCCCAGATATATCCGAGTCACCTCGCGGTCGCGGATGGCAACAGACAAAGCCTCAAAAGCCCGATCGGTCTTGGCAATCATCAATAAGCCCGACGTGTCCTTATCTAAGCGATGCACTATGCCGGGACGCTCCGGACCCGAGCCCGCCGCAAGGGGCATCTGGATAGCCAGGGCTTCAACAAGGGTTCCAGTTTCATTTCCGTGACCTGGATGAACGACTACATCGGAAGGCTTGTATATGACCGCAACGTCATCGTCCTCATAGCGGATCTCGAATGGCGCTCCTGTGTCGACAGTCGCCGTCGTGGAAACGGTTTCAACCTTGACATTCATCCTAGGATGGATCGGCATCGACTTGATCGCGACTTGATCGTCGACCGTGACGAGACCTTGATCGATCAGTCTTTGAGCTTCGGTTCGTGACAACTGCAACCTGTTAGCAAGCCACACATCAAGCCTGCCAGCGGCATCTTCATTGGGTATCAGAAGCTGGGTCAACCGCATTCTCCTTATCGCCTCGACTCGACAGCAACAACAAACCCACACCTATAACTATCGCCGAGTCCGCCAGATTAAAGGTTGGCCAGAACGAAGAATCAATGAAGTCGATCACTTCCCCGCGAAATGGCCCCGGTGGATAGATCATCCGGTCGATCAGATTGCCAATGCCACCTCCGATCACCAGGCCCAGTCGACCGTGGATCTCGGGATGGCGCCATCCCCAAAAGATCGCAGCCACCACAACCACGAAGCTCGCAAAAAAGATGAAGATAGTTGCCCCTGGAAACAGACCGAACGCTGCGCCGGGATTATGAACCAAACTGAACCCCAAGTACTTACCGAGGATAGATATACGTCTGCCACCGTCAAGTTGATCGATCGCCCACAATTTGGTTATCCGGTCGATAGCGACAGTTAGGGCAACCGCGACCAGGAACCAGGTTCGGCTGCTGCGCAGTTTCGTTAGCGCCGCTCTTCCTGTTTCTTACATCGGATGCACATCAGGGCATGCGGCAGAGCCTTTAGTCGCTCCGCGCTGATTGGCTCACCACAAGACTCACAGAGTCCATACGTTCCCGCACCGATCTTGTCCTTAGCCTTATTGATCTTGTCTAACAAGTCTTGGATGTTGTTGCGGATCGAAAGGTCGCGTTCGCGCTCGAAAGTGGCCGTGCCCGCGTCGGCATAGTCCTCGTCGCCAGTTTCACCAGACCATTCCGACTGGCTCTTGGACAGCGTGGACTCATCGATCTGGGCTAGTTGGTCTTCAAGTTCATGACGCTCCCTGTCCAGCCCTGCCTTGATCACCTTGAGAGCCTTCGCGTCAAAGACCACGCGCTTGATCTTTCGAGGGGGAGGCACTTTCTTAACAGGGGGCCTGGGTGGCAACACCATCGGCTTTGGCTTTACCACGACCGCTGGCGTCGGGGGCAACGCCTTGGGCTTGACGACCTTTTTCGGCTTTGGCTTGGGCTTGGGCTTGGGCTTGGGCTTGACGACCTTTTTCGGCTTGGGCTTTGGCTTGGGCTTCGCGACCTTTTTGGGCTTTGGCTTGGGCTTCGCGACGGGCTTGGACTTGGCTTTGGGCTTGGGCTTGGCGACGGCTTTTTTGGGCTTTGGCTTCAGTTTCGCGACGGGCTTGGACTTGGCTTTGGGCTTGGGCTTCGCTTTGACGACCGCCTTTCGCTTGGCAATCGGCTTTGATTTGACTCTGCTTTTAGACCTGGACGCCGAAACTGCCTTCTTCACCGCAAGAGGCTTTTTCTTGGGCTTGCTCTTCTGCTTAGCCATTGGATCAGCCTCTCCATGGGTTGGGGGGAAATCGGCGCACCCTACCATGGCGGACCCCTAGGGTCAACAAAAAACGCCCCGGACCTTACGGCTTATATAGTTAAAGGCATGTTCGAAAAGGTCCCGCAAAGAGCGGAATTGGTGAAAGGCGAGCACGACGTGCTCGACCTTTGGCGCGAAACCCAGGCATTTGACAAGCTCCGCAAGCAGAACAAAGGCAAGGCCAAATGGTCTTTCCTTGATGGGCCTATCACGGCCAATGGCTTCATGGGCGTTCACCATGCTTGGGGTCGCACATACAAGGACGTATTCCAGCGGTACTTCGCGATGAATGGGTACGACCAGAGGTGGCAGAACGGTTTCGACTGCCAAGGTCTATGGGTGGAGGTGCAGGTCGAGCGAGACCTTGGATTCAAGTCGAAGAAGGACATCGAAGAGTACGGTGTTGAAGAGTTCATCAAGCGCTGCAAGGAACGGGTTTGGAAATACTCAGCCATCCAAACCGAACAGTCCATTCGACTTGGTATGTGGATGGACTGGGAAAACTCTTATTTCACGATGTCAGACGAGAACAACTACACCATCTGGGGTTTCTTGAAACGATGCCACGAGCGAGGTTTTATATACAAAGGTCTGGACGCGATGCCGTGGTGCCCGAGGTGCGGAACGGGCATCTCGGAACAAGAGCGACGCGAAGGATACAAGCAAGTTCAAGACGATTCGGTCTACGTAGCATTTCGTCTTCGCGATCGCCCTGGTGAATCGCTTTTGGTTTGGACGACCACGCCATGGACACTTGCCGCAAATGTGGCTGTTGCCGTCAACCCCGAACTTACCTATCTCAAGGCGCGAGACGCGGGTCACATCTATTACGTAAGTGAAGGCAGATTGACTGCACTGCGCGACCCAGAGGTGATCGCCCGGTTGTCGGGCAAGGACCTCATCGGCTTGACGTACGACGGACCTTTTGATGAACTCCCAGCCGCTCGGCCGGCCGTAGACGTCCACCAAGTGATTGCCTGGGATGAAGTCTCGAATGAAACCGGGACAGGATTGGTTCACATCGCCACAGGGTGCGGCAAGGAAGACTTCGAACTAGGAAAGAAACTTGGTTTCCCTATCATCGCTCCCATCGACGAATCAGGGAAGTACGTCGAAGGGTTCGGCACCTTGACTGGAAGATCAGCGCTCGTTGTGGCCCCTGATGTTTACGCTAGCCTTAAGGCCAAGGGCCTCTTCTATAAGTCGGAGCGTTACACGCACGACTACCCTCACTGCTGGCGATGTGACACCGCTTTGCTATTTCGAGCCGTTGACGAATGGTATATCGACATGAGTTGGCGAGAAGAGATCAAACAAGTAGTCCATCAGATCCGTTGGATACCCGACTACGGACTTGAACTCGAGCTTGATTGGCTCAAGAACATGGGCGATTGGATGATCAGCAAAAAGCGCTACTGGGGTTTAGCGCTGCCTATCTATGAATGTGGATCTTGCAACTGGTTCGACGTCGTCGGCAGTCATGATGAATTGCAAGAGCGAGCATCCTCGGGCTGGGACGAGTTCGAAGGACACACCCCACACAAACCCTGGATCGACAAGGTCACTATCGAGTGTCAGAAGTGTGGTGGCGTGGCCAAACGTATCCCCGATGTAGGCAATCCATGGCTCGATGCTGGAATCGTTGCTTACTCAACGGTTGGATACAACACCGACCGAGAACAATGGGAGCAGTGGATACCCGCTGACTTCGTAGTCGAATCGTTTCCTGGACAATTTCGCAATTGGTTCTACTCGATGTTGGCGATGAGCACGATGATGGAGAACGTCGCGCCCTTCAAGACCCTTCTTGGCTATGCATTGGTCCGCGCAGAGGACGGCGAAGAGATGCACTACTCGAAGGGGAACTCGATCGAATTCGACCATGCAGCCGATCAGATGGGGGCCGACGTTATGCGTTGGATGTACTGCAGACACAATCCAACGCTTAATCTCAATTTCGGTTACTCGCAAGGTAAGCAGATCGAACGCAAGTTCTTCGGAACACTTTGGAACACCTATCTCTTCTTCACCAATTACGCATTACTAGATGACTTCGACCCATTAGCCGAACGAGTACCAGTTCCGGAACGTCCGCAGATAGACCGCTGGATACTTTCGAATCTGCAGATCCTGGTAAAGACGGCGCGAAAGAGTTACTCGAACTTCGCGACGGCACCGCTACTTAGAGATACGGAATCGTTCGTAGAAGAATTGTCTAATTGGTACGTTCGTCGCAATCGCCCTAGGTTCTGGGATCCGAAGGGAAGTAACGAGCGCGACAAGTTGTCCGCCTATCAAACGTTGTACGAAGTGTTGGTGACGTTGGTCAAAGTCATCGCACCGATCGCTCCGTTTCTTAGTGAGAGGCTGTATCAAAACCTGTGTCGAAACGTGTCCGCAGAAGTACCGGAAAGCGTCCACCTCTGCAGTTTCCCTGAGGTTGATGAGTCGATGATCGATACATTGCTCAGTTTTCAGATGAAGGTAGCCCAACAAGTCGCTGGTGCTGGTCGCGCGCTTCGGGAGGAAGCAGGACATCGTGTTAGGCAGCCCTTGGCGGAGCTGCGCGTGGCTGCCTCGGGGGCTGATGCCGATGCCCTTGAGCGGTTGAAGGACTTGATCCTTGATGAACTCAACGTCAAAACTCTGAACGTCGTGGAAAGTCTGGGGCAACTCACAACCACCACCGTAAAGCCCAACTTCGCCACTATGGGTCCCACTTTTGGCAAGCTTGTTAATGCCGCTGCAGAATCGGTGCGCTCCGCCGACGGTCCTGCAGTCGAATCACTGAGACTTGGACAAGTCGCCGTGATCGGGAACCATTCCATCGAGCCCCAACATGTGACGCTGCATATAGAAACCAAACCGGGATGGGCAGTCGCCGAAGCTGGAGAGATCACTCTCGCCCTTGACACAACGACAACCGATGAACTTGTGCAAGAAGGTCTCGCTCGCGACGTTGTTCGACACTTACAGCAACTACGTAAGGACTCCGAACTCAATATCGAAGACCGGATCGAATCCGCATTCACGACTGTCGACGATCACCTGTTGTCGGCCATCGCACATTGGACGGATTACATATGCACCGAAACCCAGTCAGATTCACTGACTTGCGGTGATCCATCGTGGCAGTCCCCAGGGACCGAGGTGTCACTAGGGACGGCGACCCTTCTTCTTTGGATCCGTAAGATCTAACGACCGCCGGAGAGGTTATTTCTTGGTTGGAGCGCTCTTTGGTTTGGCGGTTGCTTTTGGTTTGGCTGCCGTTTTCGGCTTAACTACCGGCTTTGCTTTCGCTGCCACTGCTTTCGGCTTCGCTGCCACGGCTTTCGGCTTCGCTACCGCCGGCTTAGGCTTTGCTGCAAGGGCTTTGGGTTTAGTTGCAACAACTTTCGGCTTCGCTGGGACGGCTTTCGGCTTAACCACAGTCGAAGGTTTTGCGGTCGAAGGCTTTGCGGTCAGGGCCTTCGGCTTTGCTGCGATGGCTTTTGGTTTGGTGACCGCCTTCGGCCTTGCAGTTACTTTCGCCTTTGGTTTGCGAACTGGGGTTACAGCGGCAGGCGTGAGTCTCTTGTCCTTTTCGTCGTCGTCTTCGTCTTCATCTTCTTCGAGTTCATCCTCGATTTCAGGAACCACCACGTCAAGATCTTCTACATCGTCTTGTTCGTCGGTGGGCAACTCAACTGGCGTGTCGGACTCAGATGCTTTTTTCGCCTTACGTTCATTCAGAACTGACTTGACCAGCAGGGTGGCGGCGACAAGGCTGCAAGCGATAGAAACATAGATGAACGCGTCTGCAGTGCCCCCGGCCAGCATGCCAATCACGAGCGTCACTGTTGCAACAACGACCAGCACGACCGAAACGGTCACCAAAACAATCACTCCTTGATTAGATGGAAAAACGGGTATTTAGAATCGGGCGCAGTCTACCCTGGTGAGGGCCTGGTGAGGGTCCGAAATCTGCTACTCCCCCCAAAACTGCTCATTATTCGAAGGTTGGTCGTCGTCCGGGGGTTCCGACACGATCGTCTCCTCTGGCATCGTCTGCTGGGTTTCTGCATCCTCCAAGGAGGGGATAACGATTTCACTGGGCTCGGCAAGGCTAGAGGGAAAGGCTTCAAGATTGTCGAGCATTTTCAACTGCTCTTCCATGGACCTTTGAAGTTTTTCACGATGCGCGGTATCAAAAGCTCGCAAGGATTCGACGGTGGATCTCGCCTGCTGGAGATGATCTGCAGCTTTCGCGAGGATCTCATTGCTACTCGCTCTGGCTTCATCGTTCATCAGCCTTGCCCGAGCTTCAGCCCCCATAATCATATTTTGAGCCTGGGTCTCCGCAGCTTCGACCGCCTCGTTGGCAGTTTTCTGAGCGGTGACAAGCATCCGTTTCAACATGTCCTCGGCAGTCCGTGCTTCGCTCAGTTGCTCTTCAAGACTCTTTATGCGGTGGTGCAAAGTCTGATTCTCAGTAAAAACCCGCTCGAATGAAACCGCAACTTCGTCCAAGAACAGATCGACCTGTTCTTGTTTGTAACCTCGAAAGGAGTCGTTGAAACGCTTCTCGTTTATTTCACGGGGGGTCAGGTCCACTGGCGGCCCCCAACGGTGAGCTTCAGCAACCCAATACGCGCTCCAAGATCCGTAACAGAACCAACAGGATCACGAATGACAGATCTATGGGGAGCCCCTGCGGTTGTGGCACGTAACGACGAAGCAAGTTGAGTGGAGGGTCGGTAAGGGCGTAGATGCCTTCGAACAGGGGTCGCAGAATCGTGGGTAAGCGGAAGTCTGGACGGAAGAGGTAGAGAAACGAAATCACTACTCGCCCTATCAGGACGTAGCGATAAGTCAGCAACGATAGACACAAGATGTACCGCAAAAAGTTTCTCCATAGTAGGTCTAGAACTCATTGAACAGCCCCCGCTTCAACCTTTGCCGGTCTTCAGCGGAAACCTCAACATTGGCAGGCGTTACAAGGTACATCCGAGGTGCGAGTTTCTGAACATCACCACTTAAACCGTACGCTAATCCAGCGGCAAACGCCGTCATCCTTTTGAAAAGGTCGTCCTCGACACCTTGCAGATTCATGATCACTGGAACCGAAGTCCGCAGCTTGTCGCCGATCTCTTTGGCATCGTCATACGAGATAGGAGCAACTATGTGAACTTGGCCAAGGGGTTGTTGAGCGTTGGGCAAGTGGTGCACAGTCGAGAGTTCTTCTCTGCTGATCTTACGGATACTGGGAGGCGCGGGCGCGGCCTCGATGGGATTGACTTCGTCCTCGAGGTCATCCTGTTCAACCAAACCCAAGAAGACCAGGGTCTTCTTCCATACTCCAACCGCCACTATCTACCTCCCGGGGGACCAAAGATCTCTTGGCCAACTCTAACCATAGTCGAGCCTTCCTCAACTGCTACTTCATAATCTTGGCTCATCCCCATTGATAACTGTTGGATTGAAGGAAATCTCAACTGCAGATCATCACGCAACCCGGCCAGTCTGCGGAAATAGGGTCTAGCCTGCTCTGCATCATACGACTGCGGGGCCATCGTCATCAGGCCGACAACTCGCGCCGTCGTAAATCCTTGGATGAGTTCCACCAGGAGTTCCGTGCGGTCCACGGACACTCCTCCCTTAGTTTGCTCGCCGGAAACGTTGACCTCGACCATCACGTCTATGGGGACCAAAGCCATGCGGTCGATACGAGCCGCAATTTCCAAGCGATCGATCGAATGAATGACCCTTGCGAACCTGACCAGTCGGCCGACCTTGTTCGATTGCAAACTTCCTATAAAATGCCAAGCGATCGGCCCCTTTATCTGATCGGCTTTCGATTCGGCCTCCGCAACACGATTCTCGCCGAAGTCGAAGACGCCATGAGACATGGCTTCAACAACTCGGTCTGATGTCACTCCCTTGGTGACTGCCACGATCAACACTGTGGAGGGGTCGCGACCCACCCGCTCGGCAGCTTTGCCTATCTGATGCCTTACCCGATGGATCGACTCACCAACAGATCTCACACGAAGGCAAGCCGCCCCTAGGGCTTACGAAGGAAGCTTGGGATATCGAGATCTTCCTCCTCTGCATCCGCATCGAAGACGTGAGTGATGGTGGGTTCGCGGCCTAGTTCGTCATCATCGTCGACAAAGATGTCGTCTTCGTCGGGCATGAAACTGGGCGTTGCAACCTGATGTTCGGTCCGCTCAAAGCCGGAAGCAATAACCGTTACGCGAACCTCATCGCCAAGTTGATCGTCGATCACTGAACCAAAGATGATGTTGGCATCAGGGTGAACCGACTTCGTGATCAGGTTTGCAGCGTTGGTGATCTCGTGCAGGCCAAGATCGCTTCCACCGGACACGTTGATAAGAACGCCCCTAGCACCGTCGATCGATGATTCGAGCAGAGGAGACGAGATCGCGCTCATAGCCGCGATGCGCGCACGATCTTCACCTCTAGCGTTTCCGATACCCATCAAAGAAGAACCTGCATTGGTCATGACCGCCTTAACGTCAGCGAAGTCGAGGTTGACTAAACCAGGGATCGTGATCAGGTCGGTTATCCCCTGAACTCCCTGCAGCAAGATTTCGTCCGCCATTCGGAAAGCCTCGAGCACCGATGCGGTTTCATCGCACACTTGCAACAAACGATCGTTGGGGATGATGATCAAACTGTCGAGTTTTTCCTTGAGCGTCATGATTCCTTGTTCCGCGTTGATGGCACGACGACGACCCTCGAAACTGAATGGGCGAGTTACTACACCGATGGTCAAGGCACCAAGACTTTTTGCGATCTCGGCCACAACAGGTGCACCACCGGTTCCGGTACCGCCACCCTTTCCAGCTGTAACAAAAACCATGTCGGCACCCTTTAGTGCTTCCTCGATCTCATTACGATGAGCCTCGGCTGCTTGACGTCCTAGTTCTGGATCGGCACCGGCACCAAGACCGCGTGTTAGTTCGCGTCCTATATCGAGTTTCACGTCAGCATCTGACATGAGCAGCGCTTGTGCGTCTGTGTTGACCGCTATGAATTCCACACCTTTTAATCCGACGTCGATCATGCGATTGACGGCGTTAACTCCACCGCCTCCGATACCTACGACCTTGATGACTGCCAGATAGTTTTGCGGGGTTGCCATGTTCACCTCCGAGGGTTTTGGGGAAAGTCTGACTCTCTACCTTAGGTTGAAATCACATCAACCTAAGGTACTAGGTCAGGCATCTTAAAGGTACTTTGCCCTCAGGTCAATAGGTTGTTTGAGAATTCACCCGAGAATTCACCCGGGAACTCACCGAGTTCACCGGGGGCGCACCGCTGGTCGGTGCGGGACACGCACGTCTATCGAGGCGGAGGGGATTCCATTTGCGAGCAGTTTTTCGATCGCAAAGTTCTTGTCTTCTATCGATTCTGCTGCCCCATAGAGGATGAGCGTTGAATCATTCAACTCCAGGGTGATGCGGTCTACGGAAGCGGCTTTGATAGACCTCACTTCAGATCGCAAAGGACTGGGGAGCCCCTCGTAGATCTTTAGGGCGTGGTCGAATTGGCGAAGATCCAAGTCCGCGCCCGCCCGGATCGATGTAATGGGTAACTCGGTAATCGTCACGAACGACTCGGCTCCAGAGGCAAGTACGAATCCACCGCGATCAACGATGAAAGGCTCGCCGCGGACCAACACCACCGCCACAGGTTGACGTTCCTCGACAGTGATCCTCACTTTCGATGGAAGGATCCGCTCGATACGAGCCTGCAGGATCCATGGCACCTCTCCAACTCTCACCCCTATTTCATGGGTTGACAATTTGAGAAGGTGGGTTCCCTTCTCTAGCTTACTGGCCGCAACAACTTCGTTAGCACTTACCCGCGAATTGCCAATGACCTCGACGCGCTTTAACAAAAGCAGATCAGACTCATACAAACTTTTGGACCCGTATCCCATCCCGCCCAACGCCGCAAGAAGAATCAAAATCTTGACCACCTTCATGCGATGGCCAACTGTCCGAGAGTTTCATCGAAATGGCCCACTAGACGCACCTCAGGAATCAACAAGACCTGTGTGGCCTCCCTAACCGCGCTCTGAACATGAACCATGAGGTTGTAAACATCCTGAGCGGTAGCACTCGATTCCGCTATGAAGAAATTCGCATGCTTGGCTGAAACTTCTGCGCCTCCATGTTGGAAGCCCTTCAAGCCAGATGCTTCGATCAAGGCCCCGGCTGACATGCCAGGTGGATTTCTGAACATCGACCCAGCATTCCTTGCCTCGATGGGTTGCGTTTCCGACCGGTGGGACCGATATCGCTCCATCAGCAAACCGATCTTCTCGGGCTTGGCCTGCGCCAACTTAAAGCGAGCGGAACACACGATGTCGTCGGCCCCAAGATTGGTCTGGCGGTAGGACATCTGCATCTGTTCAGCAGACATAACGTCGAGCTCGCCCCTTGTAAGGTGGCAAATGACTGCAGATTCAAGGACCTCCGAGACATCTGATCCATGGGCTCCAGCGTTCATCTTCACGCTGCCGCCGACGGTTGCTGGAATGGCAACTGCGAACTCTAGACCTGAAAACGACCTGCGGGCAGCCCAATTAGATACTTGTGGAAGTGGGACAGCTCCTCCCGCTACGACGAAGGGCGGCTCATCCCGTATCCATTCAAACGCCTTGGTCAAACGGATTACCGCCCCTTTAAATCCTTCGTCAGAGACCAAGACATTGGTGCCCCTGCCTAGGATCAAAATGTCGATGCCATAGCTTGCAAGAGTCAACCCTACGGCCGCCAACCGTGTTTCAGTAGCAGGCTCTATGAGGATCGAAGCGGGACCCCCAAGTCGAAAGGACGTAAACCGGTCGATACGTACCTCCGTAGAAACGTCGGAAGCCTGACCTTGTAGTTCGAGCGCGGCCGCAGCCAGCATCTATAACAGACCTTCCTTTATCAAGGTTGGCAAACGAGCTATGTCGCCGGCGCCCATGGTAATCACTACGTCGCCCGCCCTCGCAACCTCTTTGATGTACGAAGGGACATCTTCCAGCCGTGGCAAATAGGCCACCCTCTTGTTCGGGTCGTATTCGCATAGTGCCTCGAGAACAACCTTTCCACTCACTCCCGGAAGTGGCTGTTCCCGGGCGCCATATATATCGGTAAGAACCACGATGTCGGCGTTCATCAATGCGCGACCGAAGTCGGCGGCAAGATCTCGAGTTCGCGTGAACAGATGGGGCTGAAAGATCGCGACGACGCGCTCCCACGGTCCTTGTCTTACTGCTGTCAGCCCGGCTTCTATCTCGGCTGGCAAGTGTGCGTAGTCATCTATGAGGTCAACGCCGTTGACGGAGCCACGATGTTCGAACCGCCTCGCGACTCCCTTGAAGGCTTCCAGGCCTTTGATGACCTCGGAAACGGGCACTCCCAAGGCTATGCATGCCGCCGCCGCTCCCGTTGCGTTGACCACGTTGTGAACTCCTGAGACAGGCATCGCTACCGAACCCACTACCGAACCGTCAACCTGAAGATCAAATCGCGTGCTCTTGACGTCGTTCGCGATATTGACCGCGCGCACATATGCCTCATCCCGCGTCCCGTAAAGGATTCGATTGGAATGCTGAGCCACTCTTACCGCTATGGGGTCATCAGCGCACACGATCGCAGTTTCCGTTACACCTGAAACGAAGTCGGCGAATGCCTGGTGGAGCGACTCCACGTCGCCATAGTGATCCAGATGATCGATATCGATATTCGTGATGACGGCCACAGCGGGCTTTAGGAAAAGGAATGAACCATATGCTTCGCAGGCTTCTACAACAGCCATCTCCCCTCTCCCCTTCCGCGAAACGGCACGGCTTTCAAATCCGGCGACATCGCCACCAACCAGATTCATAGGGGCCAATCCAGCCTCCGACAAGATCGTAGCGACCATCCCCGACGTTGTAGTTTTTCCGTGGGTGCCGGTTACCGCGATGGTTCTTGCATCAGCGACCAGCAGTTGCAGGGCCTCGCCTCGCGTCAACAAGGGCAGGCCCTTGAGACGAGCGGCGTTCAATTCGGGGTTGTCCAACCGTATCGCTGCCGTATAGATGACGGCATCAGCATCGCCGACGTGCTCAGCGCTGTGACCTATCGATACAGCGATCCCGCTGTCACGAAGCGCGCCAACTGTCGGGGACTCTTCAGAGTCGGAACCTGTAACTAGGGCCCCACTTTCTTGAAGAACCATTGCGATGGCAGCCATACTAACGCCACCGATGCCTACAAAATGGACTTTGCGAAGGCCATAGAGGTCAGTCACAACATCCCATCAGGCCATCAGGCGCATCAGGCCTTGGAGTGTCTTGCGATAGAAAGCAGTACTCCGATGCCCGACAAAGTAAAGATCAGTGACGAGCCTCCGAAGGAGATAAGGGGCAGTGGTACCCCAGTGATCGGGAGAATTCCAGTTACGGCCGCCATATTGATGACCGCTTGAAGCCCGATCCATCCGACGATCCCCCCAGCGAGAAGGAACCCAAACCGGTCGGGGGCTTTTCGAGCGATACGCACTCCTGCATATAGGAACAAGGCAAACATCACCAAGACTGTAAACGTTCCCGCAAGACCAAGTTCCTCGCCAATTATCGCGTAGATGAAATCGGTGTGAGCATTGGGTATGTAGGACCACTTCTGACGACTGGCCCCAAGTCCAACGCCGAACAAGCCGCCGGACCCAAGAGCGATCTGGCCTTGGATGTTCTGATATCCAGTGTTGAGCGGATCTGCCCAAGGGTCGAGGAAAGATTTGAGTCGTGCATAACGATAACCAGCGCTAAGAGCCAGGGCACCTACAGTCAAGAAGCCCGCCCCCGCAAGCATCGAAAGATGCGCTGCGCGGGCACCGGAAAGGTACAGAACGAGGAACGCTATACCAACACAGATGAAGGCAGTTCCAAGATCGGGCTGCATGACCACCAAAAGTCCTATAAGCCCAACGACAGGCAGTAAAGGTAGGGCCATTTCCCGTGCATCCCGAACC
>JBDSRR010000048.1:0-2374 GCA_039929185.1 Actinomycetota bacterium | reverse complement strand
GATATCAGGAGCAAAGCCATCGAACTTCTGCCCATTCGGACTCTTGTAATTAAGGACGGCCATGCTGCGCCGAATATCCGTATCGATATCGCCGAACCCTGGCAGGTACCAGCCGACTACCGCGATACCTGCCACATGGGCGAGTTCGAGCATCCTCGCCAATTCAGGCTCGAACATCAAGTCGACATCGGTGTTCCATTTGCCGGTTTGAACATAGATAGTCCTAACTCCCCGGCGCGCCACTTCACCAACGATCAACTCAGGAGACAAAGTGCCTGGTTTTCCAAAATCAAACTGGTCAACCCATGCGCCCAATCCCTTGTAAGGATCGAGCGTCGGCACAACGACAGGAGCAGCAACCGGCTTGGTTTTCGCCACTTCCGGTAGAGCGGTCTCCGTGGCTCGAAGAGACTGCGATAAGGTCGGGTCTGTACCTGCCAGTGGTACGTCATTGCCGAAATGACGCCATGCGATGCTCGAGCGCGCCTCAACACTACGCCTCGACACTGCGGAAACAGGCGAAAGCAGGGCAAGTGAGGCCGACGTTGCCAGCAAGATGCAGGAAACAATGGTGTGCAGACGTAACTGCTTCGTAAGTGGTTGACCCAAGGATTTCCCCCGTAGTTGCTTCTTATCTACGATACCTCGGTCTAACGTATAAGCACGACAGTTGTTACGACTCGCGAATCGTTACCTTCAGGATGTAGACGGTTTCAAGCGGTGACGACTTCTCGCCTTGCTGGCCTCCGCCTTCGACCTCGGTAGGAACCGCCTCGATCTTCGCCAAAACGTTATCGCCTTTGGTGACCCGCCCAAGAACTGCGTATTCAGCAGGCAATGAAGACGCTCCATCGCCTGGAACGAGGAAGAATTGGCTGCCAGACGTTCCCGGAGGTTCGTTGCCAGCCTTCGCCATGGCTACCACGCCCTTCACATATTTGAAATCGGCAGGCGGGGCATCAGCTACCTTATAGCCAGGGCCCCCACCACCGGTTCCGAGGGGATCGCCACCTTGAAGGGCGAAACCGGCGACTAGACGGTGAAAGATGAGCCCGTCATAGAAGCCTTTGCGGGACAAAGAAACGAACGAATTGACCGTATTGGGCGATGTTTCATCGTCGAGAGTTATTTCGATGGTGCCGCACGATGTTTTCATGACCGCGACGTACGTCTTGGCCTTGTCGATCTCGAACGCCGGACTTGGCAAGTCAGTTGGCGCGCTGGAGGCTTTCGGTTTCTTGCCTCCACAGGCAACTCCGCCCGCCGTTGCAGTAGGCGTAGTTTTGGGATCGGTTGGCTGCTTATCTTTGTTCGAATTGAAGATCATGAAACCAACTCCGCCGGTCACCGCCAGAAGAACCGCTAGGTTGATACCCATGACCTTGCGGCGTCTCGCGTTGTGAGCCCTGATCTGCTCTTCGATCTTGGCACGCCTCTGCTCCTTCTTACGAACGCGTTTTGGATTTCTCTGTATCTCAGTCATTGTCAGTTCTCTCCAAGCATCTCGATTACAAGTCCGTCCAGGATATCGTGCTCTGAGACAACAACGTGTTCGAAGCCCCACCGGGCCATCGTGCGC
The DNA here is from genome assembly GCA_039929185.1 of Actinomycetota bacterium. Lineage (GTDB taxonomy): Bacteria > Actinomycetota > CADDZG01 > JAHWKV01 > JAHWKV01 > JBDSRR01. The sequence goes on along the minus strand of JBDSRR010000048.1, from coordinate 795 downwards.
GAAAGGATCGATGTTCCAGCCACGATTATGTCGGCCCGACCTTCTGGCATAGACGGGATGCTGAGCCTTTGTTCGATATTCATCGCCGCAAGATCTCGATACATCGAACTCATCGCCTGACGGGTCAGTATCGAGTGATGCGTAACCTTCGGATCGTATCGTTCAAGCCCAAGATGCATAGCAGCCAAGCTCGTCACCGTTCCAGCGACTCCAACCAACTGCGCCGATGACGCATCGGGCATCGCGTCAGCTACTTGATCAAGAGAGTCATCTATCGCTGCTTCCATGGTAAGCATCTCTTCTGTGGCAGGCGGATCGGTCAGCATGTGTCGTTCGGTTAATCGGACAGAACCCACATTGAGCGACATGCGCAGCACAACGCCGCCCGAAACACTGCCAAGGACGAATTCAGTGGACCCCCCGCCGATATCAAGGACAAGGTAATTCCCATCCTGAAGGTCAGAGGTTGCTCCCGCGAATGACAATTGCGCTTCTTGCGACCCACTGATCACGTGGACGGGGCTATCGGGCACCAAACGCGAGGCTGCGTCTAAAAAAGCATCACGATTCGATGCGTCTCGTACGGCACTCGTACAAGCGACCCTTATCCGTGTGGCACCAAGCTCTCCAGCCACCGCGCAGAATTCCGCTATGGCGGCAAGGGTGCGTTTGATAGCGACATCACTCAAAAGCCCTTCAGAATCAACGCCCTCGCCAAGCCGAGTGAACACGAGTCTTCGATCAAGGTCCCTATAAGAGCCTCCCAAGGACTCGACCAACAACAACCTGGTGGTA
>JBDSRR010000047.1:0-4099 GCA_039929185.1 Actinomycetota bacterium | reverse complement strand
ATAAGGCGGGTGCGATCTTGCAGGAGCTAAGAGGTGAAGCAAGCGAAGCGGTTGAAACACTACGCGACCTGGCTCGTGGCCTGTTCCCAGAGATCTTGACCGAGCAAGGTTTAAGGAGCGCACTCCTGTCCCACATCGCAAAGATGAATCTCAACGCAAGGGTCGAGGGAGAGATCGGGCGTTTCGATCTCGAGATTGAGGCCAACGTCTATTTCTGCATAAGAGAAGCTCTTCAGAACGCAAGCAAGCACGCACCGGCGGCAGAGGTTTTGATCGCGCTGTCGGCACAAGATGATCACCTCGCATTCAGCGTGAAAGACGAAGGGCCTGGGTTCGATGTCAGGAGTATCCGGATGGGCTCAGGCCTTCAGAACATGGCCGACCGGGTGGAAGCGCTCGGTGGAACATTCGAGATCGTGAGCGCGCCTGGACTCGGGACGGATGTGCGCGGACAAGTCCCCTCGAGGGCCCCGGTGGTGGCGAGATGAGCGACCCCAGTGTCCGCCGGCTCCCGTGGCTCATTTGGATCTTGGCGGTGGCGTTGGGAGTCGCAGGTGTGTTGATGGCTCCGTCGCGACAGCCTGTAGAGGACTGGACCTTCTTGGTTGTAATGGTGGCAATGGCGACCGTGGGAGCCCTGATCTTGTCGCGGATCCCCACCCATTCGATCGGTCGGATCTTTATGGGTATCGGCGTGGCCCCCCTCGTAGGTAAGTTTGGTGAAGCCTACGGGGAGCTTGCGATCGCGACGAGGCCAAACCTTCCTGTCGGGATTCCAGTAACCATGCTGGCTGGTTTCTGGTTCCCTGTGATGTTCACGCTGCTCACGCTCCTCTTCCTTCTGTTCCCAACCGGCCGCTTCTTATCGTCTAGATGGCGTTGGGTTGGGCGCGCGGCCTTAGCGCTCTTCTTCATCTCGCTGCTCCACATGTTCGAGCCTGGGAAGCTCGGGGACGGCAACCTGCCGGTCGAAAACCCTCTGGGCATTCAGGCGATCCGCCCATACTTCCAGACCTTTTCCAACATGTGGTTCCTCTTCACCATGCTGACCATGGTCGCCGGGTTCGTCTGCGTCATCGTGAGGTTCCGGCGGTCCAGGGGAGAAGAGCGCCAGCAACTCAAGTGGTTTGGATACGCAGCCGCGGCGCTTACCGCCGCCGTGCTCCTGGGTAACGGAGTGGTGGGTGATGTCCTGGTCGCGTTATCCTTCATTCTCATACCCGTCGCCGCCGGCATCGCCATCCTCAAGTACCGTCTCTACGACATCGATGTCGTCATCAACAAGACCGTTGTTTACGGTGGCCTGGCGGCTTTTATCACTGCCGTCTATGTCGGTGTGGTGGTTGGCATCGGGACGCTGGTGGGTGCCGGGGATAAACCGAACCTGGGTCTCTCGCTTGCAGCTACTGCGATCGTTGCTGTTGCCTTCCAACCAGTTCGTGAACGCGTACAACGCTTCGCTAACAAGTTGGTCTATGGCGAAAGGGTCACTCCCTATGAAGCGATAACCGGGTTTTCACATCGCATGGCGGAATCTTTGTCCTTGGACTCAGTCTTGCCCGAGATGGCAGAGGCTGCAGCCAAAGGTGTTGGCGGAGTCCGTTCGTGTGTGAAGCTCATCTTGCCAGGCGGCGGTAAGCGGGTGGTCGACTGGCCCGCTGATTCATCGGGTGATTCATTCGATCGCACCCTTGCGGTTGTACATCAAGGTGAACAGATGGGCGAGATCTCAGTTTCAAAATCCCCTGGAGAACAGATCAATAAGAACGAAGACAAATTACTTTCCGATCTGGCATCTCAAGCAGGACTCGCGATGCGGAACCTTAGATTGACCGCTGAGTTGCAGCAAAAGCTCGTCGAACTTCAGGCATCGCGTCAAAGGATCGTCAAAGCACAAGACGAAGAACGACGTCGCATGGAACGCGACATCCACGATGGTGCACAACAGCAATTGGTAAGCATGTCGGTGAAGTTGGGCCTGGTCGGCAACCTTCTTGGACGTGACGTCGATAAGGCTGGTGCGATCTTGCAGGAACTCAAAGGTGAAGCAAGCGAAGCGGTTGAGACACTACGCGATCTGGCTCGTGGCCTGTTCCCAGAGATCTTGACCCAGCAGGGACTAAAGAGCGCACTCTTGGCTCACATCGCAAAGATGGGCTTGAGCGCAAGAGTAGACGGAGAGATAGGTCGTTTTGATCTCGAGATCGAGGCCAACGTCTACTTCTGCATAAGGGAGGCTTTGCAGAACGCAAGCAAGCACGCACCGGCGGCACCGGTTCTCATCACGTTGTCGGCACAAGATGATCACCTCGCATTCAGCGTCAAAGACGATGGGCCTGGGTTCGATGTCGGGAGTATCCGGATGGGTTCGGGCCTTCAGAACATGGCCGACCGGGTTGAAGCGCTCGGTGGAGTTTTCGAGATCGTAAGCTCACCCCGGGGCACGGATGTGCGCGGGCATGTTCCAGCAAGGACACTGGAGCCGATCTCATGAAGGACCTGACGTCAAGAAGGGTTGCCTGGACGATTTGGACAACGTCGATCGGTCTCGGGATCCTCACATCGGTCATTTACGCAGTCGGATATCCGGCCAGCGCCATCCACACAAGGTTTAGTACTCAAGTCCTGCTAGTGATTGGCCTCGTGGTTACTGCAACTCTGGGCAACTTCCTTGCTCGTCGCCAGCCCGATAATCCGATCGCCTGGATATTCGCAGTCTTAGGACTTGCATTTGCATTGGGCGCATTTCTGAACCATTACGCAGCCCATGCCCTGGTAATTCGACCGGGAACACTGCCAGCCGGGGAATGGGTATCGGTAATCGGAGCAGCAGTAGTACCCCCATCTTTGTGGGTACCCGTCACGTTCTTTCTTCTGCTTTTCCCTAATGGACGACTTCTGTCGCGTCGATGGCGGATCGTGGCGGGCCTTACGATCCTGACCATTCCATTGGTCGCCACTTCGAATGTCCTAACGCCCGGACCACTGTTGGCCGGCGGCCCTCCAAATCCTCTCGGGCTAGAAGGCTCGAGGGCACTCCTTGAAACTATTGGTAACTTCTCGTGGTTAACCGCAGGGATCTGCCTGGCGCTTGCGGCTTTATCTCTTGTCTTGCGATTCCGTCGTTCTGAGGGCATCGAACGTCAGCAATTGAAATGGATGGCACTGTCCGCCTCCTTGGTCATGCTAGGTATGGGCATAAGCGTAATCCTCGCCCCCTTCAGCATCGATTCGAGTCTTCTCGATGCACTATCGCTTTCTCTCACCATCCTGGGCCTTGCGTCGGTGCCCATCACGGCGAGCATCGCCATTTTGAAGTATCGCCTTTACGAGATTGACGTGATCATCAACAAGACCGTAGTTTACGGTGGCCTGGCTGGGTTCATCACTTCGGTCTATGTCGGTGTGGTGGTTGGCATTGGCACGCTAGTGGGGGCCGGGGACAAGCCCAACTTGGGTCTTTCGCTTGTAGCTACTGCGATCGTAGCGGTCGCTTTCCAACCAGTTCGTGAACGCGTACAACGCTTCGCCAACAAGTTGGTCTATGGCGAAAGGGTCACTCCCTATGAAGCGATAACCGGGTTTTCACATCGCATGGCGGAATCTTTGTCCTTGGACTCAGTCTTGCCTCAGATGGCCGAGGCTGCAGCCAAAGGTGTTGGCGGAGTCCGTTCGCGCGTGACACTCATGTTGCCAGGCGGCGGTGAGCAGATGGCTGACTGGCCAGGCGATTCCCCGGGTGATTCCTCGGACAACTCATTCGATCGCACCCTTGCGGTTGTACATCAAGGTGAACAGATGGGTGAGATCTCAGTTTCCAAATCCCCTGGAGAACAGATCAATAAGAACGAAGACAAATTACTTTCCGATCTGGCATCTCAAGCAGGACTCGCGATGCGGAACCTTCGATTGACCGCTGAGTTGCAACAAAAGCTCGTTGAACTCCAGGCATCGCGTCAAAGGATAGTAAAAGCTCAAGACGAGGAACGACGTCGCATGGAACGCGACATCCACGATGGTGCTCAACAGCAACTGGTAAGCATGTCAGTGAAGTTGGGCCTGGTCGGCAACCTTCTTGGACGTGACGTCGATAAGGCTG
>JBDSRR010000046.1:0-27738 GCA_039929185.1 Actinomycetota bacterium | reverse complement strand
ATCATCAGGGGAATCAGATAGTTAAAGAACGCGGCCCCCAGCGGCATCACAACCAGGAAGATCATGGTGATGCCATGTGTAGTGAACAGTTGGCTATAAAGATCGGAGTCGACGATCTGCCCGTTGGGGCGCGCTAATTGAGCGCGGATCAAAAGAGCCTCGAGGCCCCCGAGGATGAAGAAGATGAAGGCCGTATAGCCATACATCAAGCCGATCCGTTTGTGGTCGACCGTTGCGATCCAGCTCCACACGCCCGTTTTTGCTGTGGGGCGTCGGAACAGCTTCGGAACCTCGGTTACTGCTGTCGCCATTTGTCTCCCATCAGTTAAGAGTATTCAAGTAAGCCACCAGTGCTTCGATCTCATCTTCAGTTAGATGCAGATTGGGCATCCTAGATCCAGGCTTACGTCCAGGCGGATCGCGAAGCCAGGCCTTGAGGTTGTCGTCTGTGCGCTCATACATGGAACCTGCGAATCGAGTTCGACTCGCTATGTGGGTGAGATTGGGTCCCACGCGACCCTGGGCCTCGGTACCGTTTATCGCGTGACATCCGGCGCATGTTCCATTGATGAAGAAGTCCTCACCTTTTGAAGCCAGCGGGGATGACGCAGATTTCGCCTCGACTTTTTGTTCTGCTATCCAACGATCAAAGTCCTCCGGGCTGTGTGCGACGACACGGAACTGCATGTTCGCATGCGATAGGCCGCAGAATTCAACGCACTGGCCCAGGTACTCCTTGGCAACGTCAGCTTCAAGTGTTAGATGGTTCGTTCGCCCCGGGACCACATCTTGTTTACCCGCTAGTTTCGGGACCCAGAAAGAATGGATTACATCGACCGACTCAAGGGCTACGTAAACGGGCCGGTTAACTGGGATGTGCAGCTCTCCTGCGGTGATCACCTTGGAGTCGGCGTACTCGACCTCCCACCACCACTGATGAGCCGTCACCTTTACCTCAAGCCTGTCGTCGCCTGGAGGCTTAGCGATTCGGTAGATGCCTGCAACCGTTGGTATTGCAATGGCGAGCAGCAACAGCGTTGGCGCTATCGTCCATGCGATTTCTGCCTTGTTGTTACCGTGCGTCTGCTTAGGCAGAGCCGTCGCGGATCTTTCTCGGAAACGGAATATTGCGAAAACGATGAGCCCCTCGACGAGCACGAAAACGGCCGCGGCTATGCCGAAGGTGAGCCTCCATAGACCATCGGCGAGCCGTGCAACTTCACCCTCAGGATAAAGAAAGTTCATTGGGGCATCTCTGGAACATGCGCCGAGCCCCAGCGCCAAGAGCAAAAATGCACTAAGCCGGAGCGCTCGCGCCGAGCATGTTTTTCGTGGTGGGCTCACGGCCAGGATGCTAGCAGATACAGTGGGGATGCTTTGCATCGGCGTGAGTTCTTGAAGTTGTCGGCCCTGAGGTTGTCGGCATTGAGCGCGGGCGCGCTCGCTTTCGGGCCCTTCGGCGCGGCTTGCTCACGACTAGTCACCGACGGGGATTCCGTTCCCCCCGTTTTCAAGGAACTCGCCGCCACTCTTGCAGAGCGCTCAAACCCAGGGCTTTCAGTATTCCTGGGGGCCTCAGAATTCATCGCAGGCACCACCGAACGCATCCCAATGAGGCTGGCAGCAATGGACGGGGCCGACTTGATCGCCACAACGGCGACTGTGTACGTGGGCAAACGTAAGAACCCCCTGCCGATGACTTACCAGCGTTTCGCCTCAGACAGCACCCTCGGATTCCATGAAACGCACATCCCCGTTCCGAAAGAGGGCGGAATCATCGACCTTGCTGTAGTGGCAAAGGCCAGGGGTACCAGTTCGTACGGTTTCGCCGTGATCGACGGAAAGGTCGATGGAAAAGTTCCATCAATAGGCGAACAGGCGATCGCTGTAGCCACGTCGACAGACTCCAACCTGTGCACGCGCACTCCACCATGCGGGATGCACGCAATAAGCCTCGATGCTGCATTGGGCCTAGGAAAACCAGTGGTGCTGATCATCGGCTCCCCGAAACTGTGCAGTTCCGGAGTGTGCGGCCCCGTGGTGGACGAGGCGATACACATCCGCAATGACAAGGCAGCGTTTCTCCACGTCGAACCCTACGTGGACGACTCCGCAACGACTCTCTCGCAAGTACCAACCGCGTGGGGATTGGACTCCGAACCATGGACATTCATCATCGACGCTAACGCCAAGATTGCCGCGCGCTTCGAAGGCGCGGTTACCGCTGGGACCATGGACGAGGCACTTAACAAAATTGTTTGATCTAGCTGAACAGGACATCACACATGAAGTCGATCGCGTATTGTTCGAGTTCCTGGATGCGGTTCATATCGAAGATTCGGCATCTCCCCTGCTGCAGCAAGTACGGTTATTGATCGAGGCGGGAGGCAAAAGGATCCGCCCATTGTTTTGTTACTGGGGCCACATCGCTGGAGGTGGGGCATATTGCGAACCGATAATCCGTGCGGCTGCATCGATCGAACTGCTGCACACGTTCGCGTTGCTGCATGACGACATCATCGACGAGTCTCGAGAACGTCGCGAACGACCAACCGTGTTTGCCGAGCATGGACTCGATCTCGCCTTGCTCGCCGGCGACCTAGCCTTCACTTTGTCTGACGACCTTTTTTGGAATTGCGGATTTTCACCGCAACTGATCCGCGCCTCGAGCAATCACCTAAGCCAGATGCGCATACACGCTATCTCAGGCCAATACCTAGAAAGTGTTAGCGGACTCGACCTTGACGCGGCACTCGTGGCGTCACGACTGAAAACCGCTGCCTACACCGTGGTGGGTCCACTGAAAGTTGGAGCCGCACTCGCTGGGGCGGGACTTCAGGCTCTCACGGCCCTAGAAAACTTCGGATGGCCGCTTGGAGAAGCATTTCAGTTGGTTGATGATCTTGCGTTGGGCGACAACGATGGACTTAGGCGACCAACGCCTTTGCTCGTGCATGCACTACCCAACGCTACCGTCGAGAGATGGCTCGAAAACGATCCCCAGGTGGACGTCGGGCATCTTCAACAAGCACTGGAAGATTCCGGTTCACTCGAATGGCTCCATGAGCGCATCGAAGGATTGGTTGCCGAAGCCAAGGGCGGGCTGGAAACTCCGGTCTCACCCATCCTGCAGGAAGAGGCGGTTATGGTGTTAAATCATCTTGCCCAAAGCATTAGTAGAGAGGAAACTGCATGAAGAAAGTAGTTATTGCAGCCCTGGTTGGAGCGATCGCTCTGGCAGGCTGTAGCAAGAAGGCAGAAGAAGCGGTCGACGATGTCACTCTGACCTGCGAGCCGGGAGAAGGTCCTTTAACGGTGAGCGCGAAAGATAGCGAATTCGACACCAAGTGCCTTGCTGTTGCGGCGGACGGAGCCTTTACCGTCGACTTCACGAACAACGACTCATTTCCCCATAACTTCTCGATCTACAAAGAATCGGGCGGGGAAGACCTGTTCAAGGGAAAGAATCAAGACAAAAGTGGCACCGTTACTTACAACGTCGACGCCCTGCCGGCAGGCGATTACTACTTCCAGTGCGACATCCACGACGACATGAACGGCAAATTCCGCTCAGTAGCCGCCACCCCCTAACAACCTTTTCTTTTTCGAATCGCAACACCCCAGAGGTGGGCAGATTCGAAAGAAGGGATTTGGGATTAACGAGAAAGGCTGGTGGACCTCCTGCTAGGTCCACCAGCCTTTCCCTATTCAGTTGTGGCTTCCTCCCAGAGATCAGCCAGGGGTTGCCCTAGTCGGCTCTGCCCGGCGACCGGTGCCCAGACTTGGGGCGCTAGGCGGAAACATTTGCGGGGGTTCCGTCTTTTATTGGCGCTTAAGGTAAATCCGACCCTGTCATTGTCGCGCTTAAACCGCCCCTTGCATAGAAATTTCTCTTAGAACCCTTCGAAATCGAGATCTAGACGGCCTTCGATCTCTCTTAGCTGTCTGCGCGCGCAGCCTGGACACATATATCCCTGCAGTTTCGAACCGCTGCCCAGGATGGACCATCCGAGCGGGAAGGATTCGCCTCGGACGCGCTCAGTAGCCCCACAAGATCGGCACACGACCATATTGCGCCGAGCAACCCGCGAGTCGGGAGTTTGGGAGTCTGCGGCTTCGTCTTCACTCAAGAAGGCAAAGGGTAACAGACAAAAAGCCGCCCCTTTCGGGGCGGCTTTTTGTCTGAATCTGGGGCTTCTTTAGAAGTCCATGTCTCCGCCACCAGGCATCGCCGGCATCGCTGCAGCCTTCTCAGGCTTTTCGACGATAACTGCTTCAGTGGTAAGGAACAGGGCTGCGATCGAGGCTGCATTCTGCAGGGCAGAACGAGTCACCTTCGCAGGGTCCATGATCCCGGCCTTCATGAGGTCTTCGTATTCGCCGGTCGCAGCGTTCAGGCCTTGGCCCTTAGGAAGGCTACGGACTTTCTCAGCGACTACTCCGCCTTCAAGACCAGCGTTGATCGCGATCTGCTTCAGAGGTGCGTCAAGCGCACGTCGAACGATCTGAACACCCGCAAGCTCATCGCCGACAAGGTCGCTCTCAAGCTTTTCGAGAGACAGCGAAGCAAGCAGCAACGTGGTGCCTCCGCCTGGGACGATGCCCTCCTCGACAGCAGCTTTGGTGGCCTGCACTGCGTCTTCGATGCGGTGCTTCTTTTCCTTCAGCTCCACCTCGGTGGGGGCACCGACCTTGATGACCGCAACGCCGCCCGCCAACTTGGCGAGACGTTCCTGCAGCTTCTCTTTGTCGTAGTCGGAATCGCTTTTGTCGAGTTCCGCACGGATCTGGTTGACGCGGCCCTTGATGTCATCTTCCGAACCGGCACCTTCAACGACGGTCGTGTCGTCCTTGGTGACAACAACCTTGCGAGCCGTTCCCAAAAGGTCGAGCGTCGCGTTTTCAAGCTTAAGGCCAACCTCTTCCGAGATGACCTGAGCGCCTGCCAATACAGCGATGTCCTGCAGCATGGCCTTGCGACGATCGCCGAAACCGGGCGCCTTCACCGCAACAACACGAAGGTGTCCGCGGATCTTGTTGACCACCATGGTCGCAAGGGCTTCGCCCTCGACGTCCTCAGCGATGATCAAAAGTGGCTTACCGGCCTGAACGACTTTCTCGAGCACCGGTAGAAGATCCTTCAGCGACGAGATCTTCGAGTTGGCGATCAAGATGTACGGGTCTTCAAGAACCGACTCCATGCGCTCGGGGTCAGTGATGAAGTAAGGGCTGATGTAACCCTTGTCGAACCGCATACCTTCAACGAGTTCGAGTTCGAGACCGAACGTGTTGGACTCTTCGACGGTGATAACTCCGTCTTTTCCAACCTTGTCCATGGCCTCAGAGATAATCTCGCCGATCTCGCGATCGTTGTTGGCCGATAGCGAACCGACATGTGCGATGTCTTCTTTGCCTTCTACTTCTTTCGACAGGTTGCCGATGAACTCGACAACAGTCTCGACGCCGCGCTCGATGCCACGCTTTAGGGCAATGGGGTTGGCGCCAGCGGCGACTACCTTAAGGCCCTCTTTGGTGATGGCGTGAGCAAGTACCGTTGCAGTGGTGGTTCCGTCGCCCGCCACGTCGTCGGTTTTCTTTGCAACCTCTTTGACCAGTTCCGCTCCGATCCTTTCAAAGGGATCTTCAAGGTCGATCTCTTTTGCGATGGAGACACCATCGTTGGTGATCGTGGGAGCGCCCCACTTCTTCTCCAGCACTACATTTCGGCCCTTAGGGCCAAGGGTTACTCGGACAGCTGCGGCCAGCGTGTCCATACCCTTTTCCATCGAACGTTTCGCCTCATCAGCGAACGAGATGAGTTTTGACATGCGTCCTCCTTTATCACTCGGGGATGCCGAGTGTTAGCACTCGTGAGTGTAGAGTGCTAATGGCACTTTGCGCAAGTCAGGGTCATTCTTCGCCTGCCCAACCCTCACCAAAGGCGGATTCTACTCGTGACAACAGGTTAGCCTTCTCGAGTTCTCGCATCTTTCGAGCGCGGATATCGGCATCGGTGAGACTCAGGGTCGATTCAACCGCCTTTACCAGATCGTCGGGGTCGAAGGGTTTCGTGAGATATTCGTCCACCCCCAACTTCCACCCATCCACGAAATCGGTCTCGCGCCCGCTAGCTGTGAGCATCAAAACCCGAGTACGCGTTTTGAGCCCCCTTTTGCGAAGTTCCCGCATTACTGCCCACCCGTCCATCTCCGGCATCATCACGTCCAGAATCACCAGGGCCGGCGACAATTCGACCACCCTTGTGATTGCCTCAGCGCCATTCGCAGCCTCATTCAGCTCATGGCCAAGCGATTCTAGGGTGATGCAAATCAGTTGACGGATCGTCTCATCATCATCTACTACCAGTATCTTGGCCATGGTCTCCCTCCTGCAGTTGAATTAACCCTATTTATCACTTACTATTGTTGATTCCCCTTACTGGAGATCTTTATGGGTAATTATGCGCAGGTTGACTCGAAAATCCCTAGAGGTAAAGCGGTTCTTCATTCTGTCTTGCCGTTCCTTGCCTTTATTTTGGGCCCTCCCCTAGCCGCCCCGGTATTGGCTGTGACCGCCTCCCTCATGGCGGCAAGCGTTATAGGCGGGGGGCGATTCAGCCTGTTAGGGCGACTCGTCAAAGGCTTCTTCAAGGTCGCCGGAGTTGCCCGCGGTGCGCCGGATGCTCTTGCACCACACCGCTTCGCTGAGGCGATCGGCGCCAGCATGGTTCTTGTCGCAGCGATCCTTTACGCCATTGGCGAAACGTTCGCAGGAGGCGTATTCGCTCTGATCGTCGGGGCACTAGCCGCGTTGAACGCCAGCGTTGGGATATGCGTCGGGTGCCAGGTGTACCTATTGGCGAAGCGTTCTGGGTCGCGAGTTTCCGGGGGCCGGGCATGGAGTTAGTCGTCCGCCTTCTGATCGTCGCAGCCATCGTTTCGTTGGCTTGGGCAACCGGGCGTTCCATAACGCGATGGTTCACGGCAGAACGGTCTCCGAATACGTTTGAGGCAAAAGATGCTGGCCTGGTGAAAGGTGGCCCCGCTCTCATACATTTCACAACCCCCTACTGTCACGAATGTCAACTTGCGCAGCCCGTTCTCGCAGCCGCATCGAAAGACCATGGCATGCAGTTGGCGCACATCGATGCACGCGACCGACCGGACTTAGCAAACAAATACAAAGTAAGAAGCACCCCAACGATCTTGCTGATCGATGAACGCGGAACCGTGCATCGCAGTTGGTTCAAAACACCAGAGGTCGCCGACCTGACTGCTGCGATGTTCGCTGTCGCCTAGCCTCCGGCAACGGCAGGAAGTATCGAGACCACAGAACCTTCCTCGATCGGCGTGTCCAACCCTTGCAGGAACCGCACGTCCTCGTCGCCAACGTACACGTTGATGAACCTTCGGATGAGTCCTTCTTCATCAAAGATCCTGTCAACTAACTCGGGGTGATCTTGGCCGATCATGCGGAACAGGTCGCCGACGGTCGGCGTTGGAGAAACATCCAACTCGTTCACCCCACCAACTAGAACCCGCACTTGGGTTGGGATCTTTACACGAACACTCATGGGCGCCTCATCCGCTTTTGGAAAGCATCGAAATCCGGAGGAATCACCATAGTAGGTTTCATTTCCCCAAGAACTTCAGCCGTCTTTAACCCCATGCCTGTTATGAGAGCAACGACCGGACCGGTTTTCGACAGTTGGTCGGTGTCAGCAAGTTTCTTCAGTGCTGAGATAGTCACTCCTCCCGCTGTTTCCGTGAAGATACCTTCCGTTCGAGCCAACAATTTGATGCCATCGATGATCTCGGACTCCGTTACGTCGGCCGCACCGCCCCCTGTGTCGCGCACCGTCTTAAGCGCATAGTAACCATCGGCTGGGTCACCTATCGCCAACGATTTGGCGATGGTATCTGGCTTAACCGGCCGGATGTGGTCAGCGCCGGTTTGAATGGCCCTTACTACAGGGTTGCATCCGGCGGCCTGCGCCGCATGGATGCGCGTTGGGCTTTCATCGATCAGGCCCGTAAGAACCATTTCAGATAGACCCTTTCGCACCTTTGTCAACAGCGAACCTGACGCGACAGGAACGACGATGTCGGCAGGAGCGCGCCACCCCAATTGTTCTGCTATTTCGAAGGCAAGAGTTTTGGATCCTTCAGCATAAAAGGGACGGATATTGACATTGACGAAGGCCCACGGGAAAGCTTGGGCGACCTCTGAGCAGAGACGATTCACCGCGTCGTAATTGCCTTCGACCGAAACGATATGGCCCCCGAAGACCGCGGTGTTGATCACTTTGGCGACCTCGAGATCCGAGGGGATAAAGACATAACTTTGCAGGCCGGCCTTCGCAGCATGGGCGGCAACCGCATTCGCCAGGTTGCCCGTCGACGCGCATGCCACTGTGTCAAACCCCATAGCGCGAGCAACCGTCAATGCGACGCTCACAACACGGTCCTTGAATGAGTGAGTGGGGTTGGCTGAATCGTTCTTCAGATACAGCTCATCAATGCCGAGTTCCCGACCCAAGGATCCCGCGCGCAGAAGGGGCGTTAGACCAGCACCGATATCTACCCGCTCTGCATCATCATCGACCGGCAACAGATCCGAATAACGCCAGATGGTCGGCGGGCCGGCCGCGATCTTTTCCCGCGACACAGACCGGGTGATCGCTTCGAAGTCGTAAACGGGTTCAAGGGGGCCGAAACAAAACTCGCAAACATGCACAGCCGCTGCCGCATAATGTCGGGCGCATTCCCGACAACGAAGTTCGGCAATCTTAGGCATCCTCGCCTCCATCGTCGCCTGCATCGTCGCCTGCATCGTCGTTGGCAACCTTTGATCTAGTCAATTTCGCAAGCCGCCGCCTCTTCGGCCCCTTCGGCTTGGGCCATTGCGTCTGTTCGACAGGCTCTGAGTCGGGGCGGTGCAGAACACGGCTTTGGTAGTAGTGAAGACCGACGATCTTGGTGACGGCAAGCGCTGGCACGCCGAGCAGCATGCCCCACAGTCCAGCCAATGTACCCCCCGCCAGAAGGGCAACCATGACTGATACGGGGTGCAAGCGAACGGCTCTGCCCATGATATTGGGGCTTATAAGATGGTTGTCGATCTGTTGAACGATCACCATGACTATCGCCGCCTTAATGGCGAGGCCAGGACCTCCAGTCACAGCCCCAACAACAACAGCGACGGCGCCACCTACGAAGGGTCCCACTAGGGGGATGATGTTGAAGAAACCTGCCAACAGACCTATCGGCAGCCAAAACTGCAGACCTATGACTCCGAAACCAACCGATGACATGACTCCAACTATCGATGCCACAAGAAGTTGTCCTCGAAAGAAACTTCCAATGGCATTGCCCGAGCGTTCGAGAAGGATCATCCACTCGTCGCGATAATTTGGGGGGAGGTGTCTGATAAACGCATCCTTGAACTTGGGAAGGTCGATCAAGACGTACAGAGCAAAGATAGGTGCGAGGACGAAGATGACCAGGCCATGTAGAGCGCCAGCAGAAAAACGAGCTACCTGGCGAAAGCCGCCGAGTCTGTCCAAGGCTTCTTTGACAGTCTTGTCGAATTGCTCCGCCGTGTAAGTAGCCCCAACTCGCGAGGCAATGTCTTCAGCGAACTTCGCGGCATCCGCCCTAAGGTCGCCCTCAGGATTTGTCAGATCCGTGATTTGGTCGACAACCAAAGGCGCTATCAAGACCCCGATAGTAATTACAACACCCATGACAAGGGCATAGATGGTGAGGGTCCCCAAGACACGATTGATCCCTCGTCGTTCGAGAGCGTTCACTAACGGACTCATTAGGAATATGAGCATCAGCGCTAGCACTAGCGGCGGCAGCATCTCGCGCACGAAATACAAGATGCCAACAAACACTCCGACAAGCAGGAGGATCCCCAAGATTGCCCAGGCGACGACACCGGCCCGGCGGATACCTTCGGAAATAGGATGCATAGGCTGCGATTGCATCGGTTGATTATCCCCCAGACCCAGATACCTAGTCACGAAGAACTATAAAGAATTGACTCTTGGGGGGGATGGGGCAAGACGTGGGTAACGCCGATAACTGAATAAGAAAGGGGCACAAATGACTTCTGCCACCAAGACGATACTGGTTGTCGACGATGAATCTGACGTGCGTTTGCTCTGCAAAGTGAACCTCGAATTCGAAGGATTTCACGTTCTAGAGGCGAGCAGCGGAGAACAGGCCATGATCCGGTTGACCGACTCGATGGTCGATCTCGTCCTGCTTGACGTGATGATGCCCGGCATGGACGGATGGGAAGTACTGCAGGCCATGAAGGACTCTGAAACAGCCAACCACATCCCTGTCGTGATGCTAACGGCCAAGGTTCAAGATAAAGATCAAGTTAGAAGCTATGCCGACGGCGCGTTCGACCACGTAAGCAAGCCATTCAACCCCATCGCACTAGGCCGGACCGTTCGAAGCGCCCTTGAGATTCGAGGCGTGGGTGAGATTGACCAAAAGCGCAATCAGATGTTGGGCAAACTCAAACTTGCCGAGGGTCTGGACTCTTAACCGTGACAAGGTAGCCATGCGGTAGTCTCGCCTCATGCCCCGATACGAACTAGATGAAGTTCTTCACGGGCGTTCCCTCGTGATCGCCTCGAATCGAGGGCCGGTGACTTTTCACCAAGAAGACTCCGGCGAACTGACGCCCCAACGCGGTGCTGGGGGCCTCGTCACTGCCTTAACCCACGTGATGAAACGAGCGCCCGGTCTTTGGGTGGCGAGTGCCATGTCTGCAGGAGATCGCGAGATGGTCCGCAGACAAGGCGACGAACATCTAACGATCTCTAACGAAGAGGGCGACCTTCGCATCCGTTATCTCCCATTCGACCGAGAGACGTTCGACCGCTATTACAACCGGATATCAAACTCGATGATGTGGTTCCTTCAGCACAACATGTGGAACCTTCCGATGCAGCCACGATTTTCGAGCGAGACGATCGACGCATGGCACTGCTATCAAAAAGTCAACGAGAGGTTCGCTCACGTCCTCGCAGAAGAGATCTCGGGCATGGTGGCCACCGCGCCAGTGATGCTTCATGACTACCACCTGATGCTCGTAGCTGGATACCTTCGCAAACTCGTACCAGAAGCCTTCACCTACCACTTCACACACAGTCCATGGTGCCAACCGGAGATGATGCGCATCCTTCCCGGCCGGATCGCCGAGGAAACACTCGAAGGCATGCTGGCGAACGACCTGCTCGGGTTTCAGTCCTCGCGATGGGCCAACAATTTCATGTGGTGCTGCAAAGAGTTACTGGGTGCAGGCGTGGATTTCGACAACGGCAAAGTTGAATATGGCAACGCAGAAACTGTGATCCGAAGTTATCCGATATCTATCGACCTTGAATACATAGATGCCCTTGCACATTCCGCTGAAGCCAACCGCCATCTCGCGTGGCTGGAGCGGGTACTGAGCGGACGCAAACTGATCTTGCGGATCGACCGACTAGAACTTTCCAAGAATGTCATCCGCGGTTTCATGGCATACGCCCAGATGCTAAGGACTCATCCCGAATGGAGCGGGCGGGTGGTTCACGTTGCACTGTTGTATCCGTCGAGGCGTGGACTATCTGAGTATCGAGCATATGAAGCTGAGGTCATGGATGCATACGACCGGATAAACGACGACCTGGGTACCGATGACTGGCAGCCCATCGTCCTACTTAATCAAGATGACTATGTGCGAGCCCTGGCCTGCAGCAGACGATACGACGTGCTGATGGTTAACCCCATCATCGATGGGATGAACCTTGTTGCAAAAGAGGGCCCCGCCGTGAATGAGGTCGACGGAGTTTTGGTGCTCTCCAAAAACGCCGGTGCATGGTTCGAACTCGGCCACGCTGCGATCGGTGTGAATCCATACGATGTTTCCGAGATGGCAGAAGCACTGCACAGCGGGCTAATCATGGATCCTGCCGAACGAAAAAAAATGTCCGAGGTCCTCCGCGGCGTAGTAAAGCGAAACACCCCAAGCAAGTGGGTATGGCATCAGCTTCGGGACATCCGCCGCCTCCACGAAAGCTGAAGCAGCCCTGCGCCAACCACCAGCGTCCCTGCCATTACAAAGAACAGCGTCGAACCACGTTTTCGCGATGTCTCAGCATCAGCGGCAACTTCGAAATCGAACACTCTTATCACCGGGGCTTCTCCAACGTGAGCCGAATAGCTGACCTGCAGACGATGCGCACCCGGTCGCACGTTCTCGATCGTCACCTGCTTAGTTTGGCCGGTGGAAATAACAAGGCCCCCAAACGCAGACGGCACGGCGCCCAAAGTGCCTTTCTGGGAATCGAACCAAGATTCATCGACTTTGATCTGAACCTGGATCGAGCTCAGCGCAGGGTCTAACGATCTTGCCCGCATCGAAACGCGGATCGTTGTCGATTGCAAAACTTGGCCCTGCGTTGGCTCAATAACATCCAATTCGATGGGTGTGTGGGCACTAAGCGCGGATGAACCCAGCACAACGCCCAGCACAGCGAATAAGCAGATGGCCAAAGCCCGCCTCATAGAAAGCCTTTCAAGATATCAACAAGGGCGAGGGGACCTGCTACCTGGATATCGCTGTGTTGATGCAGCCCTTCCGGAGACTCGTCTGAGTCCACTGCCACCCTAAGAACGTCCACATCGGCCTTCTCCCCAGCCTGGATCATCGATTCAAGATCGGTCAAGTCGTCACCCGCCAACACCACCGTTTTGAGTGCCAAGTCATCGACAACCCGATCGAACGCATCGGCCTTCGAGATTCCAACTGGTCGCAGTTCCACGACCATCCTGCCTCTACTCGCCGTGAATCCGTGACGTGAGGCAGCACCATGAGCCCACGACATCAAACCCTGCCCCGCAACATCGATATCTTTGGCGTTGCGAAAGTGAAGCGAAACCGATAGGTCTTTGTCCTCAACAAGGCATCCATCCCATCCTTGCGCTTCGATGACGCCCTGCGCCTCAAGGGCGAGATGAGCGGCGATGCTTCGCCAACGCACAGCCTCGGCGGCTTGCACCAGTACTGAGTCGATGATCTCCTCAGCTCCATAAAGCCCAATATAGCGGAGGCCAGATACGTTCAGTTTCTCAGATAACTGCTCGGCCCTTCGCCCTGATACCAAGGCAACGATCGCGTACTTAGCGGCGAGTTCTGCGAGCAACTCTGCAACACCATCGACAGCAACTGCCTCGTCAGGTTCGGAAACGATGACAGACAGCGTGCCATCGAAGTCGAGGATAAATCCCGACGATAGCGGGTCGCGTTTGAATGCATCGACACAGTCGTTAAGTTGCATACCTGGGCAACACTAGAACATCCCTAACCAGCGCATAAACTCATGCCATGTCAGCCAGGTACTTTCGGATGTCGGGCATCGCCCTTTTATTACTAAGCGCTTGCGTCGAGCCAACCGTTACTCTCACCTACGATTTCGAACCGCCGTCGACTGCAGAGTACCGGTGGGAAATCACGACCACCACACACCTCGATTCACCAAATCAAGAAACCGACCGGAAGGTGCGGATGGTAGTCAATGTCGCCGAGACTGTCGAAAAGTCCCCTGTCGAGGGGCACACGATATTGAGACTGCGGCTTGTTCCGATAGAGATCGATTTCGATGGAAGCGAAGGGCGCCCTCCTCCGGCAACAACAACCGCCCTTGAGGTAGACAGGACGGGCAGGGTAATAAAAGTTCTGAACGCATCGAACCTCGATGTAGGAATACAACTCGATCAACTGGCCGCAGAGATGCGGCCGATGCTAAGTTCCAGACCTGTCGCCCTGGGTGATTCTTGGGAGGCACCGATAAAGATCGATTCCGATACGACCAAGTTGGATGTCAACGGGAAAAGCACGCTCGACGGGTTTTCACTCCGAGGACGCAAGCGCCTCGCGAGGATCTCGATCGATCGCAACGGCACGGCTACGACTCAACAAAACATAGGACGCGCTCGCGTCCACCTGAAAGGCAAGATCGACTCTCACCTTTCCGCTCTCCTTGACATCGACGGGGGCCGTGTTACTTCGGTAAGTTCGCGGTCAAAAGCGCTTTTCGATCTATCCCTTGAAGATGGCGGTCGAGCAGGACAACTCGAGGTACGCGTTCAGTCGCGCCTTATAGCTTTGTAATCTGCGCCAGTCACCACCGTGACCGGGATGGAAGGGTCAAGTGTTTTTGGTGCTGGTTCAACCTTGGTGACGTTTAGAAAGTCCGCGACAGCTCTGGCTTGCTCCTCGGCCCCAGGATGATAAAAGACCGTTGTCTGAGGTCTACTCCGCCCGTCACTTGGCCCGAAGACATCTAAGCCAGCGGCCGACAAACGGGCCACGGCGTCCTTGGCGTCGGCATTGTCTGTGCCGCCATTGAGCACCTGCACCTTGCCCGACAGGGCCGGTGGAGCAGACGGAGACGGATCAGACGGCACGGGAGTAGGTGAGGCCGATTCCGTTGGCGAGGTCGACGCCGTAGGGGTGGGTGAGGCAGCCAAGTCGCCTGGGTCATTTGACTTCACGAGGCTGAAAACAACAAAGGCTGCTGCGATGGGCAGCGAAATGATGGCCAACCACTTGACACAACCAAGAACTATCGACCGCCAGAAGACTCCACGGCCAGCCTGGGAGTGTTTCCCCACGGCTGTTAGGCGTTATCGGTGAGGCGGACGCCCAACCTTCTGGCCATCCGCTGGCGCTGGCGAAACGCACGCAGCCGTTGAAGCCGTTTCACCAAGATCGGGTCACAGGCCAAAGCGTCGGGCATGTCGATGATTTCGTTAAGAAGTTGGTAATACCTTGTCGCTGAAAGTTCGAACTGCTCGCGGATGGCCCGCTCTTTTGCCCCGGCATACTTCCACCAGTAGCGTTCAAATTCGAGGATCTTACGTTCGCGCTCGCCGAAACTGTTGGCCTGGTCGCTCACGGGGCACTCCTTATTCATTCTCATAGAAGTTACACGAGTGTGATTATCCCATTCACCCTATGCCTGCGTTAGCAAAAATGCAAGTACTACGGGTACAGCCCACGCACTCTATGGGCCTCGGCTACCCTGCCTACCGCCAAGATCGTCGCGGCCTGGCGCATCGTGTACCCCTTCGATTTTGCCATTCCGTAGACATCGAGGAAGGCGGCTTCCATCATCTGACGCATACGGTGATTGACTTCATCGACATTCCAGAAATATGCCTGCAGGTCCTGCACCCATTCGAAATACGAAACGGTCACGCCTCCAGCATTGGCGAGGATGTCAGGGATTATGAAGACGCCTCGCTCAGACAAGATGCGGTCGGCTTTTGGAGTCGTGGGTCCATTCGCTCCTTCTGCTATGACCTTGGCTCTGATTCGATCTGCATTCGTTTCATTGACGACGCCCTCAAGAGCGGCGGGGACGAGAACGTCGACTTGCAACTCCAAAAGTTCCTCGTTGGTAAGTGGTTCGCCATCGGGAAAACCAAACACTGTCCCAGCGACCTTCTTATGACGTTCGATGGCTTCTGGGTTAAGACCTCGTTCGTTGATGACCCCACCCTGGACGTCAGAAACCGCCACGATGCGACACCCCTGATCGTGCAGCATGCGCGCCACTCCGCTGCCCACTTTGCCGAAACCCTGAACTGCCACTGAAACGTCTTCGATACCAAGCCCCAATGTCTTTAGAGTTGAAAGGACTTGAAACATCACGCCGCGCGAGGTCGCGCCGCCGCGCCCAAGTGAACCTCCGATGGATATCGGTTTGCCGGTCACAACTCCAGGTACGGAATGGCCTATGTTCATCGAATACGTGTCCATCATCCAGGCCATGATCTGCTCGTCGGTATTGACGTCAGGAGCGGGGATATCTCTATCGGGCCCGATCAGCGGGATGAGTTCGGACGCGTACCGACGCGTCATACGCTCTAACTCACCGATGGACAAGGTTCGAGGTTCAACGATGATCCCTCCCTTTGCCCCACCGTAAGGGATGTTTACGACCGCGCACTTCCAAGTCATTCCCATAGCCAGGGCTTTGACTTCGTCCAGCGATACATCCATGTGATAGCGGATCCCGCCCTTGGCTGGTCCCCTGGTCACATCGTGGTGGACACGAAATCCCTGAAACACGTTGATCTTGCCCGAGTCCATCTTGACCGGTACCGAAACAAGAAGTGATCGTTTGGGCGAACGAAGGATCGTGTGCGTCCCTTCATCGAGACCCATCAACTCAGCCGCCTCGTCGAGATACTCGAGCGCGGCATCCCACGGATTCATCGTCTCGGTCATGCACCCTCACTTCCTTCGAGCCAGCGGTCGGATTCGAACCGACGACCTAGCGATTACAAATCGCTTGCGCTACCGGGCTGCGCCACGCCGGCACGGGGCCTACTATATTGGCTATTGTCGCGGAATGGCGACGCTGAACGTCGTTTTTCGTTGATTTTCGAGGCTTGCGAGCTACGCGCTTACTTCTATTTCCAGGTCGCTGTGGTGGCGGGCCACCAGGTGGAACTCGATCTTTATCTTGATGCGCTGAAGTGCATTGTCGATCGACTTCACGTGGCGACCAAGATCTTCTGCGATCTCCTGGTAGGAGCGGCCCTCTAGGTACAACAACAGAACTTCGCCTTCAAGGCCTGACAAGATCTCGTCGAAACAAGTCTTAAGGGAGGCAAAATCAGAAGTGTTCAAAAGGATATCGAGCGGGTCTGATGCTTCCAGCGCGGGCAGAACATCGATCATCGACCGGGTGTCTTGGTCATCACACACGACCTGCTTGCTCAAGGAAACGTAGGAGTTCAAAGGAACGTGCTTCTGGCGAGTGGCCGTCTTGATGGCAGTAATTATCTGGCGGCTGATGCACAGTTCGGCGAATGCTCGGAAGGAGCTTTCGTGGTCGTCCTTGAAATCTCGGATCGCCTTGAAGAGTCCGATCATTCCTTCCTGCACGATGTCTTCGCGGTCGCCACCCTGCAGGAAATATGAGCGAGCCTTTGCTCGGGCGTAATTACGGTAACGGACTAGGAGAGTTTCGACAGCCCACGAATCTCCGGTGCGGGCAAGTACTAGTAGTTCTTGGTCGGTGAGGCTGGAGGTTGTAGCTGGGGCTTTCAGGTGTGTGTCTAGCCGCAATTCGGTCTCCTTGCACTAGTGCGATGGTGGCTGCGATGAGTTGCTTTGTGTGACCTCGACCTGTGCATTCTGGCCCAGAAAGGTCACCGCGGTCAACCCCCTAGGGCCTCGATTTGAGCTAATTAGGCCCCATAACGTAGAAATTTCGTCCAGATTTGCCGGATTTTCCTAAAAAACTTCGTAACGCGAGCAGGAATCCTTCGTTTTATCCCTTGTCTAGCTGTCGCTGCGAGTGACCTCGACCATCACCACGGCCGCTGCTACTGCAACATTGATGCTGGCCAGTTCCCCAACCATGGGGATGAGCGCTAACGCGTCACATCTTTGTTTAACCAACCGAGACAATCCACTTCCTTCGGCCCCCAGCACCAGACACACCTTTGACTCGCCTATGCCAGCCTCACGGTAGTCAACGGTCCCAGACGGGTCGAGTCCGAGTACCCAGAAACCGTTCTTCTGTAGTCGCAGGATCGCCTCTGCGGGCGAGCCAACCTGAGCTACAGGGACACGATCCGCCGCCCCCGCTGCAACCTTGCGTACCGAAGGCGTGACACCAACCGCTCGATTGCGTGGCACCAGAACACCGGTCCAGCCAAAAGCTTCGGCGCTACGAAGGATCGAACCCAGATTGGACGGATCGGTTACGCCGTCTAGAAGGATGAGCCTGGCCGTCTTGGCCTTTATGAGCAGATCAACATCGGCATATCCGTAGGGCGGGGCTACGGCCGCCACCCCTTGGTGCGCCTCTGTTCCACTCACCACCGCAAGCATCCTTCGGGCAACACGTTCTATGGGCACAGCATGACTTTGCGCCAAAGCAATTATCTCGTCGATGACGTTGGACGCCGGCAACCCCTGCGCGATATAAAGCCGTTCCAGTTTTACGCCGGCCCTTAGCGCCTCGACGACCGGGTGGCGTCCATAGACTGCGTTTAGATCTTTAGGCGCCACCGAGTACCGTCCGATCCGTCCTGCAAGGAAACTCCCAAATCAACCAAGCGATCGCGGATGGCATCAGCGTCGTCATAGCGGCCCGCTTTTCGTGCACCATCGCGCAGTTCAAGAGCCAGCTCAATCAGGTCACCAACCAAACCGTCGTCAGACGAAGGAGTTGGGTCGATAGCGAAAACACCAAGCATCTGTTCAAGTGCGGCCCGCATACCACCGACATCTGCTCCCTTTTCGATGCATGTGTTGCCAGTCTTGACGAGGTCATACATAACGCTTAAGGCGAGTGGAGTATTGAAGTCATCATCCATGGCTTCTACGAACCTATCGATAAACACCTGACCGGATTCATCTATTTCATGCGACTCGCCGGACGCTAAGAGGAACGAGCCGAAACGTTCGACGGCTCGCCGTGCCTGGTCTATGGATGACTGATTGAACTCAAGGTCGCTGCGATACTGGGCCGCCACCGACATGAGACGAACCACCGATGCAGGAACGTCGACCAAGACATCCTTCGCATATACGTAATTACCTAGCGACTTCGACATCTTTTCAGAGTCCATGTTGAGCATCCCGTTATGTAGCCAGTAGCGAACGAACTGCCCTCCGTGCGCCGATTCAGCCTGCGCTATCTCGTTCTCGTGGTGAGGGAAGATGAGATCGGACCCTCCGCCGTGGAGGTCAAACCCCATCCCCAGATATTTCACCGACATCACAGAGCACTCGATGTGCCAACCGGGGCGTCCCGGCCCCCACGGACTGTCCCAAGTGGGCTCACCGGGTTTCGCTGCCTTCCATAGCGCGAAATCCAAAGGATCAAGTTTGCTCGGGTCGGGCTCAACGCGTTCGCCCGCCGAAAGATCGTCGAGCGATCGGCCCGACAACTTGCCGTACCCAGACTTTTTGCGAACCGAGAACCAAACATTGCCCGCCGATTCGTACGCGGCACCAGCCTCGATCAACGTTGTGATCGTGGCAACCATGTCGACGATGTGATCCGTCGCCTTCACTAAGATGTCGGGCGGCAAGATGCCTAGATCGCTCATCAGTTGTTCGAAGGCGCGAGAATATTCAGATGCCAACGCGACCGGGTCGGCGTTGGATTCGCTCGCCCGGTTGATGATCTTGTCATCAACGTCGGTGTGGTTCAGAACATAGGTGACCTCAAGGCCACGGAATCGCATGTATCTGCGGATGACGTCGAAGGCGACCGCTGAGCGGGCATTCCCTATATGGACGTGGTCGTAGACGGTCGGTCCGCACACATACATCGAAATCTTGCCAGGCTCACGCGTGACAAGGTCCTGTTTGCTTTTGGTCAGCGTGTCATAAATGCGGATGCCCATGTTGGACAGATTACACGGGCACCGCCGCCTTGCAGGCGGCTATCCTTGTACTTAATCGTGAGCCAAGTTCTAGGTACTGAAGACCTTCAAGCGCCAACTGACCACGCACTTGAATCGGTCCCCGGCATCATCACAACCTTGCGCCACCGGGAGTTTCGGATATTCATCACCGGAGCGTTCTTGAGTAACCTCGGCACGTGGACGCAAGCCGTTGCTCTTAGCTGGCTCATCCTGCAATTGACCAACTCTGCGTTTCTAGTTGCCTTGGTACCGGCAGCACAATTCGGACCGATCCTGATCCTTGGGATCCCAGGCGGAGTTCTGGTCGACCGCTTCGACCGCAAACGCCTACTGCTGTGGTCCCAGGTAGTCATGGCGATCACCGCCGCAGTGCTGGCGATCATCACTTACCTAGACGCGGTAACGGCGGCGATCGCCATTCCCCTAGTGGCTGTCGGTGGTTCTGCCATGGCCATCCACGCGCCCGCATTCCATGCCCTTATGTCAGACATGCTGCCTCGCCGCAACGTCCGAGCAGCCATAGCCATCAACTCATCGCAGTTCTCGATGTCGCGTGTCATTGGTCCTGCTGTCGGTGGATACATAGTTGCGTTCAAAGGAGCGGGTTTGGCGTTCGCCCTAAACGCCGTTAGTTTCATCTTCGTCATAGGCGCACTGTTGATGATCCACATAACGCCGCATGAAAAGTCTTCACGCATCCGCAGGTCATCTTTCACGCGGGCGTTCAAGGTCACTTCATCCTCACCGCAATTACAAACGTTGCTGTCCGTAGCCATAGCGCTCAGCTTGGTCTCGGCACCAATAGTCGCGTTGCTTCCGGTCATGGCGCGCGACGTGCTAAACGGCGGCGCCGACCTGTACGGTCATCTGTTCGGAGCGTTTGGCCTTGGAACTGCTATCGGATCTTTGTCTTCGCATCGTGCTGTGAGCCGCATCGGCTATCGCCGCTTGGTTATTTTCGGAGGAGCTGCCCAGGGGATATTGTTGATCGGCTTCGCCATCAGCACCACGATCGCGTTGAACCTCGTCCTCATCGGCGTCTATGGCCTGTTTCATGGGGCAACGCTCGCCGCCAACCTGGGGGCGGTACAGCTGGCGGTACCCAATCGAAGCCGCGGCCGCGTGATGAGTCTTTTCATGGTCGCCTTTGCGGGCCTGTTCCCCGTGGGCTCTTTGATCAGTGGCGGCATCGCGGAAAAGATCGGTGCGGTGAATGCCTTGGTTGGAACGGGTGCCTTGACGATCCTGGTATCTCTGGTGGGCCTTATGTTCGCGTCACAACTGAACAGCATCAAGTCTGACTGAATCAACAAGAACGATCGCCAAAGCAGCAGCGCCCTCCTGGCGTCCCACGAAGCCAAGTCTGTCGGTTGTGGTGGCTTTGATACTGACTTTCTCAGCATCTATGCCCAGAGCATCGGCAACTCGCTCGGCCATGATCGTGCGATAAGGGGCAATCTTTATGTCCTGGATCATCACTACTGTGTCGATATTGACAACCTCGTAACCACCGACTTGCAACAGGTTCGCTGTATGAGTAAGCATCTCAAGACTCGACGAACCTTCAGCTACAGCCTCTTCGGGAAAGTGGGTACCGAGATCGCCCAATCCCGCGGCACCTAATAGTGCATCTGCGATGGCATGGGAGACGACATCCGCATCGGACCACCCTGCAAGTCCTATGGCATTGTCGATCGTGACCCCGGCCAGCACCAATGGCCGCGTTTCATCGAAAGCGTGCACGTCGAAACCGATACCAGTTCTCATGACTTGCGTGAACGCAAGATCGATTCACAAAGTGGAAGGTCGTCGATCACCGTTAGTTTGATATTCATAGGGTCGCCCATCACAACCCTCACCCTATATCCCGCATGGGTTGCCATCTCCGAGCAGTCCTCGCACTGGATCGCTTCTGCCTGAGCCCGAGCAAGCGCATCCTCCAAGCATGTTCTCGTAAAGGCTTGAGGGGTCTGGGCTCGCCACAAACCACCGCGTTCGCGCGACCTTAGAACCTCGCCTTCAAGCGAAACTTCTTTCACCGCATCCTCGAAGGGTATCGCCGCCAATGCTCCGTCGAAGGGGGGTTGCACTGCAGCTATGACTCGGTCGATGAGTTTGGTCCTGACCAATGGTCGGGCGGCATCGTGGACGACGACGATGTCGGTTTCATCAGGCAGGCACACTAGGCCTTCGGCAAGAGAATCCTGGCGAGTATCTCCCCCGACCGTTACGGAGACAACCTTTTCGGGCAGTTTGGTGTCGAGCACATGATCGCGAGGCAACACCAAGACGATCGCGTCGACGAGGGTTGACTTGTCGAAAGCAGCAACACAGTGTTGAAAGACCGGCTCGCCATCTAAGTCGAGGAACTGTTTCGGGGTGTCTAAACCTAGGCGTAAACCGGCACCGCCGCCCAAAAGGACGGCGGTGACGTACATGTGGCTATTGGATGAAGAACTTAGGCAAGAACCTTGTCGAGCATGCGGCCTGCCTCTTCCTCGTCAACATTCGCTGCGAAAACGACTTCCGAGGTAAGGATCTGGCGCGCCTTGGTAAGCATGCGCTTCTCGCCTGCGGAAAGACCCTTTTCGGCTTCCCTGCGAGCCAAGTTACGAACAACTTCAGCAACTTGATAGATGTCGCCTGAGCGAAGCTTTTCGACGTGAGTCTTAAAGCGACGGCTCCAGTTGGTGGGCGTACGGCATTCCTTTGACTTTAGAACCTTGAAAACTTTGTCGAGTTCGTCGCGAGCGATAACGTCGCGGATACCAACTTCTTCGGTTTGATCAGTGGGGACCATCAGGGTGAGATCGCCATATGCGAGTCTCAGGATGAAGTACTCCTTGGTTTCGCCCTGGAATTCTCTGTCTTCTTTACTCTTTATCACTGCAGCGCCGTGATGCGGATACACAACTCTGTCACCTACACGAAAAGTCGCGGTGGCTGACGGCAAACGAACCTCCTTCTTTCGAACGGCGGCCCAGGGGCCCGAATGGTCAACAAAGAACACTCAATGGTAACAGGTCTCAGCCCGACTCCTTACCGCAGGCCAGCCGAGTGCAACGCTTCGACGAGAGTTGATGCATTCTCGGGCGTGATAGCCCGAGTGAAACCAAGGCGCGTCAACTCTTTCACCCGTGCCGTTACCGCGGGTATGTTGCGAATCTCGCCACCCAAACCGACCTCGCCGATGGCTGCAGTATCAGCGGGCAACGCGCAGTCAAGTCGCGACGATGCAAGCGCCAAAATAAGTGCCAGATCGATAGCAGGATCGGAAACCCTGAACCCCCCGGCTACAGACGCGTAAACGTCGAATGCACCAAGCGCGACACCACCGCGCGCCTCGAGAATCGCTATGGCTACTCCAAGACGCGAGTTTTCGATGCCCAGAGCAACCCGCTTGGGCGGGCTCACTTGAGTCTTCACAACTAACGTTTGAACCTCGATGGCCAACGGACGCCTGCCTTCGATGAGACAACCGACTGCGGCCCCCGGTGCTCGCGGCTGTTCTTTGCCGAGAAATAACCGGGAAGGGTCGGTCACTTCCGCTAGTCCATTGGTGTGCATCTCGAAAACGCCAACTTCAGAGGTTGGTCCATAGCGATTTTTAAGGGTACGGATCGTACGTAGGCTGTGAGATCGATCGCCTTCGAACGTGATGACCGCGTCGACAAGATGCTCCAGCGTGCGCGGGCCGGCAACTGCACCATCCTTCGTCACGTGGCCGACCAATGCGATAGCAGTATTGTGCGCGCGACCTGCCCGGGACAGCGAAGCCGCAGACGTGCGGACCTGAGTCACCGAGCCGGGTTCCGAGGTTGACGATGGGTCACGAAGGGTCTGTACCGAGTCGATCATCGCTACGTCCACATCGACCAGAAGCGAGCAGATATCTTCAACATCAGTGCTGTCCGAGGCGACGATATGCGCCACAGCACCCAAGCGAGATGCTCTAGCGGCAACTTGTTCTATCGACTCCTCGCCACATACCAACAGCACCCGTTTTCCGCTTTCAGCCAGACCGGCAGCGGCCTGAAGCATCAAAGTAGATTTGCCTACGCCTGGTTCGCCGGCGATAAGCACGGTGGAGCCCGAAACGAAACCGCCGCCGATAACCCGGTCGAACTCGCCTATCCCCGTTGCAAGCCTTGCGCGGGTGTCGACAGCGACATCGTTCAACGCTATCGGCGGTGCAGGTGGGGGCTTGTTCCCTCGCATCTCGGTCCGAACCTCGGAAAGGGTCTCCCATGCACCGCAACTAGGGCAGCGCCCAACCCACTGAAATGACTGATGACCGCATTCCTTACATATAAGAGCAGTAGTAACCATGAAAGCACTATAGATATTGGGTATGACAAAAAACACCGATCCGCGCCCCGCACCCCGGTCCGCCCCGACTTTTTAGTAAATCTGCCGGAAAAAGCGGCTGGATGACTTAAAGGTCGTGGCTCCCCTGCTGAATCGCTACCCTGCTGGACGGGTTCAATAAGTGAGGGCCGCGCTTACAATGACCGACAGGCGGGCTAATCGCGGAGAGGGTTTGATGACCAGAGCAAAACTGCTGTTCACGGGAGGCATCCCGCGTTGCAAGATTCCAACCGCCGCGAATAACCCGAACGAGAGTCACGTTAACTCGGTCTGGTCATATAAGAGTTATACGGACCAGAGAGTGAGAGGTTGTGATAGATGCAAGCAGCTTGGCTAATCGGAGCATTAGCGCCCGAAGAGAAAGGATGAGAACGAAGTGAAGACTCTCAAATGCGACTTGTGCGAAGCAATGGCGGAGGGGGACACTTTCGAAGACTGGATGAAGGCTCTTATGCCGCACTATATGCAGGAACACGCCGACGTCATGAATGACCCCTCAAAGGGGGAGGCTGAGCAACACAAGTGGATGGCAGAGAACCGGACCCGGTTCGAGGCTGCCAACTAGCACTAGCCTCGTTCGTGGTCTCGGGGCGGGGGTGAGGATGAAAGACAGATGCCGTAGAACTCGCGCCTGCACCCGCCCGCCTTCGGCGGCGGCTGAACGCCCAATCCATTACACGGACCCGCCGGTGGCAACAGCTTATGATTGACTTGTGAATACGGATTTCAAAGCCGTCGTGAAGCAGGAGGGCGACTGGTGGATCGGCTGGGTTGAAGAGATCCCGGGTGTGAACTCACAGGGGAAATCGCGCGAGGAGCTCATGACCAATCTGACTTCTGCCCTCCAGGAAGCTCTGCAGATGAACCGAGAGTCGGCTCTTGACGCCGCGGGTGATGGATTCGAAGAAGTCACCATCTCGACTTGAAGCGCCGTGCATTCATCGCTCATCTCAGACTCAATGGATCCGAGCTCATCCGCGAAGGTGCGAAGCATTCATGGTGGCGCAATCCGAGAAATGGTTCGCGGTCTGCTGTGCCGCGGCATACGGAAATTAGTGATGCCCTCTGCAAGAAGATTAGTCGAGACCTTGGAATCCAGACTCCATAGCCGTACAACACGGCGTTGCAACGGATGGCTCGGGGCCTCGCGCCTCGGCACCGCTGAACGCCCGGTCCGTTGGGCGGACCGTGGAGGGGGGAAGCGGTAGTGTCGGAAACGGCGGATCAGTCTGGCCCGGAGGCCTCGCGCAAAATGCTACAACTCCTAAACGCCTTCCTTAACGTGCAGTCGCTGCACGTTGCAGCAGCCCTCGGGATCCCTGATCTCCTAGCTGGCGCACCGGCGACGGTCGACAAGCTGGCCGCCCTCACAGGTGCGCATCGACTATCGCTGTACCGACTGCTGCGCATGTTGGCCGGCTTAGGAGTTCTGAACGAGGAGACGGGCGAACGCTTTTCCCTCACGGCCCTCGGCGAAACCCTGCGAAGCGACAGCCCGAACTCTGTTCGGGATTGGGCCCTCTATGTTGGCGCCGAGGAAACGTGGGAAGCCTGGGGCCGGCTGCGCGATGCCGTGATGACTGGTGAGCCGGGCTTCGTGCTTGCTCACGGGATGTCCACATACGACTTCCTGTCTGAACACCGCGAGCTCGGGGCCACGTTCGATCGCTGGATGACCCGTCAATCCGATCAACACAATTCGGCGATCATGGCGGCATACGACTTTT
The DNA here is from genome assembly GCA_039929185.1 of Actinomycetota bacterium. Taxonomy (GTDB): domain Bacteria; phylum Actinomycetota; class CADDZG01; order JAHWKV01; family JAHWKV01; genus JBDSRR01. The sequence goes on along the minus strand of JBDSRR010000046.1, from coordinate 2,180 downwards.
CCCCGTTCGGCACTGTGGCCGATATCGGTGGGGGCGAGGGCTCGACCCTGGCCGCGATCCTCCGCACCAACACGTCGATGCGCGGCATCCTCTTCGATCTGCCCGAGGTCGTGGAACAGCCGGCGCAGCTGGTGGCGGCCGACGTGCAGGATCGCTGCGAGGTGATCGGCGGGGACATGCTCTCGGGCGTACCGAGCGGAGCCGACGCATACATCCTCAAACGGGTGCTGATGATCTGGGGTGATAACGAGGCGGTCCGAACGCTGCAAAATTGCGCTGCGGTTCTTCCGAAGGAAGGACGGCTCATCGGGGTGGAGATGATCATGCCACCTCCAAATGAACCGAGCCCGGCGAGGGCCTTCGATGTGTTGATGCTACTCGCCAACAAGGGCGGCCAAATCCGAACCGAGGCAGAACTCGGCGATCTGTTCGCGGCTGCGGGCCTCAGACTTGTCAGAGTACTTCCAACAGCATCGCCGAATTACATCCTGGAAGGCGTGGTCGCATAGTGACCGGAGCGACGCGTGATGCCGCCGCCCAACTTGCGGCTGAAACAGACCCGAAGCGAAAGGTGTCAACTCCGTGAGTAATGTCTGGACCAGTGGACTGATGCAGATGTTCGACGTCGTCTTAAACGAGTTCGAAGAAACGCTTCGGGCATGCCCCGATCATTTATGGGAAGCGAGCATGTGGGACGTCAGCAAGGACCAAGGCTATTGGCGACCGGAGCCGCCAGTATTAGCGAATGGGAACCCGGACCCAAGAGGCATCCAGGTGCATTCGACGTTCTGGTACGTCGCCTTCCACACTCTGTTCACGCTTGACTGGAATTTTGCGGAGCGCGTGCCTACATGGACACCGCCCAAGCCATTTGGAAAGAACGATCTCGACACCGGCACCCTGCCTCCGCGGACATACTCGCGCGACGAGTTGCTTGCTTACGTCGAGTTCAACTACGCCAAGACGATGTCGATCCTTACCTCACTCAGTGATGCGGATGCGACGCGACCCACGCTGGCACCCATACGCGGGGAACACCCACCGCTGGCGACCCGCCTGCTCAACAATCTTCTGCACACGGCCGGTCACCATGGCACGCTGGATACGTTTGTCTGGCAACATCGCCCGTGAAGTATGACCTTGTCAACGTCGAACCAAGCCGTAGAAGGCGGTGCAAGCGACCAATCCGTTCTACCGACGGAGGAAGGAGACTAGATGAACAAGATTCGAAACGAAGGTAAATATCGGTTGCTTCCTTCAATTCTGACTGTTGCGCTGACTTCATTTGTGTTCTGGGATCGAAACCGCGGGCCGGCGAGCTGGGTAGCTTTAGCGGCGTGCCTGGTCATTCTTGCAACGATTCAAATTAGCTTCTCTCGCTTGCAGAATAAGGTTAATAAGGCCTCGTGAATGTGCGGCACAACTAGGGCAGGTAACTCGCACATCTGGGTTTGGCTAGTCTTGTTCTCGATCGCTCTCGCTTCGACAGCAATCTTTCGCCGAGACCCCATCTGGCTGCTCGTTTTCGATCTTTCCCTTGCCATCTTCTTTGCATTCATGGCCGGGGTCTCATACTTGAATGACAAGATGTCGTCGGGGGATGCGAAGGATGAGTGACCCATCAAACTGCTTTAACAATGCAACGGACGCCGGTGCGCTTCGCTGGCCGGCGCCGCTGATGCGCAGGTCTACGGGCGCTACCCACACGCGAGAGAGGTGAGCATGAGGGTTCCCGCACGACACGAGATCGACTCCCGGCTGGCGCGTCGGCTAGTGGCCGAGCAGTTCCAGGAGTGGAGCCATCTTCAAGTATCTGATGTCGAGTTGTCGGGCTGGGACAACAAGACGTTCAGGCTCGGTGACACGATGTTGATCCGTCTTCCCAGCGGGAGCCCCTACGCAGCTCAAGTGGAGAAGGAGCATGAGTGGTTACCCCGACTCGCCGAGCACCTCCCGTTTTCTATACCGACACCGTTGGCCCTTGGCCGGCCTGCGAACATTTTTCCCTGGTCCTGGTCGGTTTACGAGTGGATCGAGGGCGAACCTGCTGCCACTGCCGTCATCGATGACGTCGTAGCGTTCAGCGGCGACGTAGCTCGATTCCTCGGATCTCTCCAAAGAATCAGCCCAGAAGACGGACCGGAGCCTGGATGGCACTGCCTCTACAGGGGTGGCGACCT